>DATGWX010000117.1:0-5221 GCA_035299275.1 Bacteroidia bacterium | reverse complement strand
AGTAAAACAAATTGATATACGCAAAGGCAACATGAAACTGGCTGAAGACATTTACCGTTCTGTAAACTTGAAGTATAAAAACGGTGTAGGCTCAGCATTTGAACTCACACAGGCCGAGACTGATTTAAAAACCGCACAGGTGAATTACCTAACAGCAGTCTATGAATTGCTGGTAGCTAAAATAGAACTTAACAAAGCCTTAGGAAAAACTATTATCAACTAATTTTAAAATACAACTTACCAATGAAAACATATATCCACAAAATTATCTTGTACACTGCTGCTATTGCTGTAATGGTTACCGTTGCCTGCGGAGGAGATTCTGCATTAGAAAAGAAAAAAGCCGAACTCGAAAAATTAAAAGGTTCACAAAAAGAAGTGGCCGAAAAAATTAAAACCTTAGAGGCAGAGATTGCCAAACTGGATACTACGCTGATAGTAACTGAAAAAGAAAAAACAGTGGCTGTTACCGCTGTGGCAGCACAAAATTTTGTACACAGCATTGACGTACAGGGTCAGGTTGACGGTGATGAGAACATTGCCATTACGGCCAAATCAGCCGGTGTTGTAAAACGTGTAAATGTGAGGGTGGGGCAAACCGTTCAAAAAGACCAGATACTGGCTGAAATTGAAAACGACATTGTAAGCACACAAATTACCGACCTTAAATCATCTCTTGCCTTAGCTACCGATATGTTCAACAAACAGAAAAGTTTGTGGGATCAAAAAATAGGTACGGAAGTGCAATACCTGCAAGCCAAAAATGCCAAAGAATCATTGGAAGCTAAACTGGCTACACTCAATGAAACATTGGACATGTACCTCATTAAATCACCCATAAGCGGTACGGTAGATAACCTGCCCGTTAAACTGGGACAAATGGTAGCTCCGGGTATTTTATGTGCGCAGGTGGTAAACTTCGGTAGCCTTAAAATACGTGCTGAATTATCTGAATCCTACTCGGCCAATGTGAAAGAAGGTAATGAAGTGGAATTGTTTTTCCCTGACATTAACCGCACCATCAAGTCAAAAGTGAGTTACGTGGCACAAGCCATCAACCCCATGACACGTACGTTTGGTGTAGAGATTGACCTACCATCTGAAAAAGCATTTCGCCCTAACATGGTTGCCGTTATCCGTATTGTAGATTACAACAACAGCAAAGCCATAGTGGTACCTGTAAACACCATTCAATCCATGGACGGACATGACCATGTGTACATTGCCACCCGCAAAGGCAACCGAATGGTAGCCACTAAACGCGATGTAAAAGTTGGCCCGGTGTACAACGGAAAAGCCGAAATAACAGAAGGATTGCTGGAAGGTGACCAACTCATTACCTCAGGCTATCAGGATTTGAATGACAACGAACTTATTCGCTATTAATACCTATTTGAATATATAGTCATGCTTGATATTAAAAAAGAATTTAAGCCCTCCAGTTGGGCCATAGACAACAAAACCAGTATCTATATTCTGGCCATCATCCTTACGCTGGCCGGTATATTCGGATACAACTCCTTACCTAAAGAACAATTTCCTGAGGTAAAATTCCCCAGCATTCTGGTGACTACCGCATACCCCGGAACCTCTCCCAAAGACATGGAAACACTGGTAACTAAAGTGATTGAAAAACAGGTAAAATCTATTACCGGTGTAAAAAAAGTAACCAGTACCTCGGTACAGGATTTCTCACTGATAAATGTAGAGTTCAATACCGATCAGGACGTAGACAAAGCCTTGCAACGCGTAAAAGATGCGGTAGATAAATCCAAAAACGATTTGCCTACCAACTTGCCCGATGATCCGCAGGTAATTGAAATTGACGTATCACAAATACCCATTATGAATGTGCACGTGTACGGTGATTATCCGTTGGATAAAATGAAAAAATATGCGGATGATTTGAAGGACCGTATTGAAGGACTGAAAGAAATTACCCGTGTTGATTTGATCGGAGCACTGGAGCGGGAGATTCAGATTAACGTTGATATGTACAAGGCCGAAGTAGCCAACATTACGTTCTACGATATCTCACAAGCCATCAGTTCAGAGAACATGACCATCTCCGGTGGATTGGTAAACATGGACGGCATTAAACGTTCCATTAACGTAGTGGGCCAGTATGAAGATGTAAAAAAACTGGGCGATATCATCATTCGCGGTAGCACCGGTGCCACCGTATACTTAAAAGACATTGCTGAGATTGTTGACGGTTATGAAGAAAAAGAAAGTTATGCCCGCTTAAATCACTCCAACGTAATTACCCTGAATGTGATTAAACGCAGCGGTGAAAACCTGATTGAAGCATCGGATAAAATCAATGCCATCTGCAAAGAGATGGATGAAAAATATTTTCCGACACAACTGAGTGTTGCCATTACAGGCGACCGATCAGAACAAACACGTAGCACATTAAACGAGCTCATCAACACCATCATCATCGGCTTTATTCTGGTAACGGTAATCCTCATGTTTTTTATGGGTACCACCAATGCCATCTTCGTAGGTCTTTCTGTTCCCCTCTCCTGCTTTATTGCATTTTTGGTTTTCTCCGGCATAGGCTTTACCATGAACATGATTGTGTTATTTGCCTTCCTGCTCGCTTTGGGTATTGTGGTAGATGATGCCATTGTGGTAATTGAAAACACCCACCGCATATTTGCTAATGGGAAAATGCCCATTAAGCAAGCTGCTAAAATGGCTGCGGGCGAAGTGTTCTTACCGGTATTCTCAGGTACCATGACCACCCTCGCTCCTTTTATTCCTTTAGCATTCTGGCAGGGTGTAATCGGTAAATTTATGTTCTTCTTACCTGTTACGTTAATTGTAACCCTACTCGCTTCCTTGGTAGTGGCCTATATTTTTAACCCGGTGTTTGCAGTTGATTTCATGAAAACACATGAGGAAGAAGAACGTGCCCGTAAAGACAGCAAAAAACACAGAAAAACATCCATCGGTTTTGCTATTGTTGCTACCATTTCTTACGCAACCGGGAGTTTCGGCTTTGGCAACTTTGTAGTAACCATGTACGGACTGTATGCCCTTAACCGTTTTGTGTTGCCTGATATCATTCAGAAATTCCAAAACAAAGTATGGCCCAACGTACAGAACGGATACAAAAAAATTATGGAATGGGCACTGGTGGGTTCACGCCCGGTGTGGTTGCTGGTAGGTACATTCGGATTACTTATTTTCTCCTTTATACTCACCGCCATTGTAAAACCCAGCGTAGTATTTTTCCCGCAGGCTGAACCCAACTTTATTTACACCTACATCACCATGCCCGTTGGAACCGATCAGGCGTATACCGACTCTGTAACCAAAATTGTAGAGAACCGCGTATACAAAGTACTGGGTGAAAATAATGATTTGGTTAAATCTGTTATCTCCAACGTAGCTGTGGGCGCAGGTGATCCGCAACAATTTGAGCAAAACTTTAACGCCAATCCTAACCTGGGTAAAGTAACGGTGGCCTTTGTACAATTCAGTCAGCGTAACGGAAAATCAACGGCTGAATACCTCGATAAAATTCGTACGGCTGTAAAAGGAATTCCCGGAGCTGAAATTACCGTGGAACAGGAACAAGGCGGCCCACCAACAGGTAAGCCGGTGGCCATTGAAATTACTGCTGAGAGTTTTGAAGAACTTACGGCTGTGTCAAAAGACATACAACGTTACATTGACTCGCTGCAAATTGGCGGTATAGAAGAATTAAAAAGTGACCTGCAAAACAACAAGCCCGAAGTAGTAGTGGAGATTGACCGGGAACGGGCCAACCGCGAAGGCATAAGCACCGCACAAATAGGCATGGAACTGCGTACGGCCATTTTCGGAAGAGAAGCGTCTAAGTACAAAGATGCCAACGATGAATATCCTATACAGGTGCGTTACAAAGAAGAGCAGCGCAACAACTTAAATGCGTTGATGAACTTAAAACTCACCTTCCGCGACATGAACATGGGCGGTGTGGTGCGCCAGATACCGCTCTCGTCTGTTGCCAAAATACGCTACGCCAATACTTACGGAGGCATTAAACGTAAAAACGAAAAACGTATGGTCATTTTAGGCTCCAACGTGTTGAGCGGATACAATGCCAATGAAATAGTAGCACAGGTTGACGAGGCACTTAAGAACTACAAACTGCCCACCGGAGTAGCTGTAAAAATGGCCGGTGAACAGGAAGAACAAGCTGAAACAGGTGCTTTCTTAGGACGAGCCTTGATGATATCACTGGGACTTATTTTCCTTATTCTGGTTACCCAGTTTAACTCCTTCAGTAAACCACTCATCATTATCTCTGAGATTGTGCTCAGCTTAATAGGCGTGCTGTTGGGCTTCTCCATCTTTAACATGGAAATCTCCATCATCATGACCGGTGTTGGTATTGTGGCACTGGCCGGTATTGTGGTACGTAACGGTATATTGCTGGTAGAGTTTACCGAGATATTGTTACATGAAGGCATGCCACTCAAAGAAGCCATTATTGAAGCCGGGCGTACACGTATGACCCCCGTTATACTTACCGCCTCGGCCACCATTTTAGGATTGGTACCGTTGGCCGTAGGTTTAAATATTGACTTCATTTCTTTATTTGCTGAGTTTAACCCGCACCTACATTTTGGGGGCGATAACGTGGCTTTCTGGGGCCCGCTCAGCTGGACCATGATTTTCGGATTGGGCTTTGCCACTTTCTTAACCCTTATACTGGTACCGGCTATGCTCTACATCAGTGAAGGATTAAAACTAAAGCTCAAGGCCAAAAAAGCTGCACAGGCAGCACATTAAATTGCAACAGTAGTACAAAGCAGGCAACTGCTGAGTGACTGTATTTTTCATAATAGTTAGGTTTTAGGTTCTGAAAAGCCCCTTCTCTCGCTCACGCGGGAGGAGGGCTTTTTAGTTTTAAGGAATATACATGTTATAAGGCATAGCATGACTAACTCCCAAAGAATTTATTAACTTGCTCGAAAACTCTAATTCAAACAGTCTGAACAATTGAGAGGAGGTCAAATATGCAAAATAATATAAATATTTATTCTGAAAGTGATATTTTAAAAAAGGAGTTATTGAACAAACCTTATCGCCCTCAAAATCAATTATTGCTCATCTTGAAGAAAGGAAAAATTTCCTTCAAAAAAAATATTGCATTTTTTGAAATTACTGAAAACAGTTTACTTATTATTAGACCAAAAGATATTTTTGAATTTACATATATCAG
>DATGWX010000116.1:0-8624 GCA_035299275.1 Bacteroidia bacterium | reverse complement strand
TACTGTGGTCGGTTAGCAGCAACAGCATTTCCATACCCAGTTTTTTAAGTTGTTGTACCTCTTCTTTTTTCTCGGTATTTAAACGACCTAACCGTAGTGCAAACTCGCCCATTATCTGACGTAAGGCTTTGTGGGGTGCAGTAAAAAGTTTAATGTGCTCCATATTTATTGAGTTACTTGAATGACAGACGGACCGGGATTGTTGGCTGAAGCAGGCAATGATTTCAGGTAGTTGTAAATGGCTGTTAAATCATTATCCGACATATTGCGGTAAAAGTTCCAGGGCATTTCACTGTCAGGTATAAGTCTGCCGTTTCTGAAGCGATGGATAAATTGTTCTTTGGTCCAGTTGGTAATACGCCCGTATTGTTCATGTGGTGTTATGTTGGGACTCACACATACAACATTGTTTTTACGTACCGAATTGAATTTGTTTCCGCCAGAATAAGGTTCACCAATGGGCTTACCTGTGGCGGGGTCAAAAGGGGTGTGGCAGCCGGTGCAGTTGGCTACGTTATTGGCCAGATAAGCTCCATAACTAATGCCTGTGTCGGGCGTAAGTTGTGTGGGGTTTTGTCCATCCGGACCTTTGGGTCGCAGTACAAAGGCATTGATGGTTTTCCCCAACAGGTTATATGATTTTTCAGGAACCGTATTTGTAACAGGTGGCAAGGTGCGCAAGTAGGAGATAAGTGCGGTAAGGTCTTCATCACTCATGTTCTGGTAGGGCATTAAGGGCAGCAGTGTTTTTCCCTCATGTGAAATTCCGTAGCGCAAGGCACCCACCAGTTGCTCATCTGTTAATGCGCCTATGCCGGTAGTAACATCTGAAGTAATGTTGGCGGCATGTATGTGCCCGATAGGAAGGTCGAATAAGAACCCGCCACTCAGGGGCAATTCACTTACGCTGTTCAGGTGTTCCATCTTGCTCATGTCTCCGTGGCAGGCACCGCAGTGAGCTACTTTCTCCGCTAAGTATTTTCCTCTGTTGATTACTGCCTGGGATGTATCCGCTTGGATGGAGGTGGCAGGATAGTCATAGGTTTTAAATTGCAGAGCGAAAATGGTAATTAGGAGCAGAAGAATGACAGAGAGCAGTCCCCACCCGATGTACTTTAAGGTTTTTTTCATGTGCGTTGTTGCTTTTTGATGAAGCAAAGGTGCATACACAAAGGGCACAGAATAGGAGCGGGTGTACCAACGCATACTCTTCGTGGATGAAAACCTGTTTTGGGTGAGTGTACGAATGGAGAGGTTGTCAGCTTTACTACTAAAGGATATTCTTCAAGACCTGAAAGGGCGCATTACCCAACGCGAAGAGTGATTGATAGCTCACCACTAAGTTTTAATAAAACCTTTACCCATTCAAACAACTCTTTGATATATAGGTGCAATAAGGTAACTTTGATTTGGAGGAAACTACCTATGAATAAAATTAACCTGCACTCATTTGCCGAAACTGATGCGGCTGGCTTTTTCCAAGTGGATGTTAAAGCTGGTAGCATTTCACAAGGCACATTTACCTATACCTTAGAAGTAAATGGCAAAATAGTCGACACAAAAAAAATGATCTTGGTTAGAGACTAAGTTTCTATATTCTATTTTTCAACCACAATGATGCACTCAAAATGTCATATAAAAAAGTATTCATTTTTGCTGTGTATCATTGTGGTCTTTTCTTTAACTACAGTAGAGGTGGCGGCCCAAAATTTTGAGTGGTTACGAGTTGCTGGTTCAAGCTCGAATTCAGAAATTGTTTATAGTATTGATTGCGACAGTTCGGGTTCAAATGTTGTTGTAGGTTACTATGGAGGCGTAAATCTGCCATTGGGTAATGACACTTTGTATGCAAAAGGTAACACCGATGGTTTCATTATGAAATACAGTCCTAATGGCGATTTACTTTGGGCAAAGGCAATAGCCGGAAAATATGAGGAACGAATTAATAAAGTTAAAGTTGATCGCTTAGGTAATGTTTATGTTACAGGCTTAGTGGGTGACAGTTGTTACTTTACCCCTAGTTATCTTATAAGAACAAGAGGTAGCTTAAGCAGAAAAGCATTTGTTGCTAAGTATGATGCAAATGGCACCTTTAAGTGGGTGGTGCTTATGGGGAATGATAGTTCTACGGGTAACTCACAAGGAAGGGCAATTGGTATTGACTCTTTAGGCTACGTCTATTGTGCGGGCTCATACAATTACAGTTCATCAGCCTTTGAATCATTAAATTTAACTAATGGAGATGGCTATTTGGCAAAACTTGATAGTAACGGTAATTTTATTTGGGTCTTAAATTCCAAGAACATTTATATTCCTAGTATTTCAGTTGGTAATGATAATTGTATTTATTTAACAGGAACAACCAGTTCATTGACTCCTTGTTTTTTGGGAAACAAATCAATTACGAATTTAAAAGGAAGTTCAGATTTGTTTCTTGGAAAAGTACATAATACCGGATTTATTTCTTGGATAAAAATTCATGGCACAGCACAAAATGATAATGGTTTCGATTTAAGCTTGAGTAAAAATGGACTGATTTATTTAGCCGGTAAAATTTCAACAGGCTTCTATCTAGATAGTATTCTTCTCACAAGTTATGGGGTAAATACAGGCCTTTTTGCTTGTTTTGATACAACCGGCAAGTGTTTATGGGCCCATACCGCGGGTCTCATTTCAGGTTCTAGTGGTGCATTATCATTACTAGGTGTTAAGACATTTGATGGTAATACTGTTGTTTTTGCTGGTAGTATTCAAACTCCCGGGGGCGCAATGATAAAAGTTGGTAGTAACTATCATATATCTAATGGAATAGCAGATTTAATCATTGTTAAAATGGATGGTTTGGGAAACTTCCTTTATTCATTTACATCAGGTGGAGCTAACAGTGAGCAAGTGAATGCCGTTTCGCTTGACCAATATGATAATGCCTATGTTGCTGGGACCTATCAAAATGGAATAAACTTTAAGCAATTATCCGCAACAGGTTTTGGAGGTAACGACCTTTTTCTCACCAAAATCTCCGACATCGGCATCTCCCGCACCCCGTTAAGCAAAACCGTGTATTGTGCAGGCGATAGTATGTATGTACCCTACACCAGGTACAACAGCTTTCATGCAGCTAATACCTTTTACGCCCAACTGAGTGATACCGCAGGCAACTTTACCAACCCTGTTACCATTGGCAGCAAACCAAGCAATCAAAATGGCACCATATCCTGCAAGCTTCCCTCAGGTTTACTTTACAGCAGCAAATACCAGTTGCGTGTAGTGAGCGATAGCCCAGTGGTGCAAAGCTATTATTTGAACCAAACCTATACCATTTACCCCAGGCCCGTAGCCACTGCAAATAACATTACTTTGTGCAGCGGGCAGGCAGATACGCTTACGGCCATTAACCTAAAAAACAACACCGCCCAATGGAGCCCTGCTACTTACCTCACTAACATAAATGATAACAGCACACTTTTTACTGCACCCTCCAATACCACCAACACCAACCAAGTAGCCTTTGTACAACTTTTAGTAAGCAACGCAGGCGGTTGTAAAGACAGCACCACGCTTAGCGTAACCATAAGGCCCCAACTTTTGGTAACTACCAACAGCGATACCACATTATGCACAGGGCAATCACCAACCATCACCCTGCACACCACCGCCACCGGAGGCGATAGCAGCAATTACCGCTACCTATGGAAAGATGCTGCGGGTAATATACTTTCTTCATTGTCTGCTCAAGATACTTTACAAGTAGCTACAGACAGTACCCGCACCTACACAGTTTACTTAACAGACGGCTGCACCATGTTACCCGATACAGCCAACAGCGCACAGGTAACCATAACCATACGGCCACCATTACAATTGAGCATTGTCCCCGATACAATAGTTTGTAAAGGCAGTCCTGTAACATTAACCGCACAACCTTCAGGTGGTAAAGGTGTCGGGTATTATTCCATTCAGTGGTTCATCTTACCTGATACTACTTCCGTTCAGCATACAGGCAATACTTACACCGTTACGGTAAACAACAACCAACAGTACCAAGCTAATCTAACCGATGGCTGCACCGCTTTACCATTTTGGAGCAACAGCATTACAGTTAATACGTACAACAAAATACAACTTACTCCCCGTGCCGATACCACCATCAACAAAGGGCAGTCGGTTAACCTTACCGCACAAGCCACAGGAGGGCGGGGCAGTGCGTACACCTTTACGTGGTATAAACTCCCTGATAGCACCACCGCCATTGGCATCACCAACCCGCTAACAGCACTACCTGTGCAACCCGATAGCACCACTACGTACCGCGTAATAGCTACAGACGGTTGCGCAGCCAATACCGATACGGCACACGTAGTGATAACTGTAAGGCAACAACTGGAAATAAGTATTTTATCAGCAGATAATGACACCACCATTTGCAACGGGCAAAGTGTAACCTATACGCTACTGGCCAATTACCCTTCAGCTGGTCAGCAGTTTACCTGGAACAACGGGCTGGGCACTGGCAGTACCAAAACACTTAGTCCGATTACTAATACTACTTACCTCGTTATACTGAGCGATAACCAAAGCACCCCCGATACAGTGTACATTACCGTAAATGTTCGTGCACCTTTGCAACTGCACAACCTGCATGACACCACCATTTGCGAAGGACAGAGCGTAACATTTAATCCCTTTGCCACAGGAGGTCTTGCAAGTAATTATCAATTTTTGTGGAACGATAACAGCAACACCTCAAGTAAAACCTTTAGCATTACTACCACAGCCATCAACGCTACACTTACCGTAAGTGATAATTGCAGCAGCCCGCAAAGCAAAAGCATCACCATTACCCCTGAACTAAATCCCAAAGTTAGTCTCACCGCCACACCCACACAAGGCTGTCCGCCATTGAACACCACCATTACCAATACCCAAAACAACAGCGGCACCTACACTCAAGACTGGGATTTTGCCGATGGCAGCAACACACAAACCACAACCACTAACAACAATAACAACAGCATAAACCACAGCTATACACTTACCGGCAATTACCCACCCATACTTTCATTAACCAGCAGCAGAGGGTGTAAAAGCACGGCCACATTAAGTCCACCTATTAACCTATTTGAAAAACCCGAAGCCAAGTTTACCTTAAGCAGAGACACCACTTGGATTACCTTACCTCAAATACAACTCACCAATCAAAGCAGCAAAGCCGATAGTTTTTTCTGGAGCTTTAGTCGCCTCATTAACGATACAATCACCACCAAAACAAGTAACACCACCTTCCATCGCAACTTTACAGATAGCGGTATTTACACCATATCCCTCACCGCAAAAAACAGCGCTTGTGCTGATAGTACACAACAGAAATTAGTAGTACTGATGGATTATGATGTGTGGATACCCAATGCTTTTAGTCCGGGTACCAAAGACAATTTAAACCCCACCTTTGCACCCGTAGGAGTTGGAATAAGCAGGTACAAAATGATAATCTACAACCGCTGGGGGCAAATAGTATTTGAATCAAAAGGCACACAAGATAGTTGGAACGGATGCTTAGACAACAATCCCGAAAAACCCTTACCCGAAGGAGTATATGTGTGGTACATAGAAATATTTAACTACCACAACAGCGGCAACATAAAAGGCGGCATGGTGCATTTGATAAGGTAATTCGCCTTCAACATCTACAAACACACCGTCATCGCGAGTCATGTACTCATGGCGTGGCGATCTCCAAATTGGACCACATGTGCTCCACATAATGCGAGGAGTGATAGCCCCAAGGCACGCAAGTCTTGAAGAAGTTTCCTGTAACACAAACCATATCAAAACAGATTTATCCGTTTGAACGGTATTTAGTATAATTGCTGTGCGTGAAAAGAGTCGTATCCGGATTTCTTCTTTTAGCATCTTTAACAGCATTTGCTCAGGGCACAGCGTTAAGCTTACCTTCAACTATGGGTGTGCATCCGCTGGCATCATTTTATGCCCGTATTCAGCCGGTTTATAGTTTGCCGCAGCAGAAGTGGATTTTTAATGGTACCTATTCTTCAGGAAATGTATGGTTGCCTCCCGTTAAAACATATTTCCCTAAGTATGATTCAGCATTTAACCGGTTGCATCTTGTGCCCTGGCACAAAAGAGATTCTGTTTATCAATTGATGCCACAACATCATGATTCAGCATTTATGAAGGCCGATGCGGTAATCAGATTATTCAACCTGTCAGCACTCAAAAAGTTAACTAAGAACTCAGCTTTGCAAATACAGTTGAGGGCTGTTTTAATTACAGCAGGTAAGCACACACTTTTAGTGAACGATAAGTTTATTGAGAATTTCCATTCCAATGTTGCCGGAGGTGAGGATCCGTTTTCACGCAGAAAGTATGGTTTCAACAATGCCGTAGTTCAGTTTACTGACAGGTATGGTAAATCTATGTTATTAGGTAAAAATCAGTTGGTGTTTCAAGGATTGAATGCAGATTATGTTTACACTCCGCAAATAAAAGCATTGAAAAAAATATCACTTCAGCCTGTAGTTTTGCTACATGCAGGTTATAATACCAGTCGTTATTACCCGGCTATTGATGCCGGTGCCTCAATAGGGTTGTCAAGACTTTTTAAATTCAATGAGCAACATGCCATGATTGTGGCGGGCTCGTTTTCTTTTTTGCAGTTGAACTTGCTTAATCAACGAAGCGCACCACAATTTACTACCCGACCTTACCTCACCCAAACAGAACTCTTGGCTCAGTACAGGAAAATGTGTGCAAAAAACAGGGTATTGACTTTTACCGGAATCTTTAACCGACAAAGCGCACTTAACACTCCTGCTGATTTTGATAAACAGTTGATAGCAGGGGAGCGGTATACCACGCACTGGCACATGACCTCCACCCATTTGTTCAGACCTACTGAAAGTTGGAGTGTGGTTTTCTCTTATGGAGGAAAATGGAAATACTCCTACTATGTGCGTCAGGATTTTTTGGTAGATAATGCCCCCGATTTTCAAACAGGTGCCGGTGTAATTCTAGAATTGTAAAGTGGAATACCCTGAACAAAAAAGGAGAACCGATTAACGATTCTCCTTTCAGTTATAATTGAGTTATTAACTCAAGCGTCAATCTTGGCATATTTTGCATTGGCCTCAATAAACTCTCTGCGTGGTGGTACGTCATCACCCATCAGCATAGAGAAGATATGATCGGCTTCAGCAGCGCTTTCCAGTGTTACGCGTTTAAGTGTACGTGTTTCAGGATTCATGGTGGTGCTCCACAACTGCTCTGCATTCATCTCACCCAAACCTTTGTAACGTTGTATGCCCACAGTATCCGGATTTCCTCCTTTAGCTATGCGCATTACGGCTTGTTCACGTTGTGTTTCTGTCCAGCAATATTCTTCGTCTTTACCTTTCTTTACCAGATAAAGCGGTGGTTGTGCAATGTAAATATATCCGAAATCAATCAATTCTTTCATGTAACGGAAGAACAAGGTGAGAATGAGTGTACGGATGTGGCTACCGTCCACGTCAGCATCCGTCATGATGATGATTTTGTGGTAACGTAATTTCTCAATGTTCAGCGCTTTGTTATCATCAGGCGTACCAATGGTTACCCCCAATGCCGTGAACATATTTTTAATCTCTTCGTTGTCGTAAATTTTATGTTCCAGCGCTTTCTCTACATTAAGTATTTTTCCGCGTAAGGGAAGAATAGCCTGAAAGGCACGGTTACGACCTTGCTTGGCAGTACCACCGGCCGAGTCTCCTTCTACTAAGTACAGTTCACATAAACCTGGGTCAGTCTCCGAACAGTCAGATAATTTGCCCGGTAAGCCGCTTCCGCTCATGGCACCTTTACGTTGCACCATTTCACGGGCTTTACGGGCAGCATGGCGTGCAGTTGCTGCAAGAATTACCTTCTGCACAATCATTTTGGCTTCCTTCGGATGTTCTTCCAAATAGTTATTAAGCATCTCGCCCACACATTGATCTACTGCTCCGGTAACATCGTTATTACCTAATTTGGTTTTTGTTTGTCCTTCAAATTGTGGCTCCTGAACTTTTACAGAGATAACTCCGGTTAACCCTTCTCTGAAATCATCACCGGCTATTTCAAATTTCAGGTTTTTGAAAAAACCTTCTCTCTCTGCATAACTTTTAAGGGTGCGGGTTAATGCTCTTCTGAAACCTGCTACGTGTGTTCCACCTTCAATGGTGTTGATGTTATTTACATAGGAGTGCAGGTTTTCGCTGTACCCGGTGTTGTAGGTCATCGCTACTTCCACAGGCACCCCGTTCTTTTCGCCTTCTACATAAATAGGCTCAGGAATCATTTTTTCACGTGTACCATCCAGGTAGTTCACAAACTCCTTTAATCCGCCTTCGCTGTAAAACAGCTCTTCTTTTGGTTGAGCTGCTTCACCATCCACATTATCTTCTACACGGGTATCTTTAAGCGTAATGCGGATACCACGGTTGAGGTAAGATAGTTCACGCATACGGGCAGCAAGGGTATCGTATTTGTATTCGGTGGTGGTAAAAATGCTGCCATCCGGTACAAAGTGTACTATGGTTCCGGTAATATCGGTGGTGCCTATTTCTTTTACATCGTAGGCCGGCTTACCG
>DATGWX010000115.1:0-1891 GCA_035299275.1 Bacteroidia bacterium | reverse complement strand
CAAAATCCCGTTACCACCATACTGGCTACCAACACATCGTCTATTCCCGTTACGCAAATTGCAGCCGGAGTACCTCACCCGGAAAGGGTAGTGGGTATTCACTTCTTTAACCCGGCCCACATTATGAAGCTGGTGGAAATTATTTCGGGCGCACAAACATCCCCTCAGGTAGCACAAACCTGTCGTGCACTTATTGACAGCCTGGGCAAAACCACCGTACACGCTAAAGATGCTCCGGGATTTATTGTGAACCGCGTAGCCCGTCACTATTACGTAGAAGCGCTTAAAATGATGGAAGAAAACGTGGCTTCTTTTGAAACCATTGATGCGCTGGCCGAGTCTTCTGGTTTTAAGTTGGGCCCTTTTAAACTGATGGACCTGATTGGTGTTGACACAAACTTTTCAGTAACCACTTCGGTGTACCACCTGTTTCACCAGGACGGAAAATTCAGACCCAGTCGCATTCAGCAACAAAAAGTAGATGCCGGTCACTGGGGCAGAAAAACCAAACAGGGATTTTACAGCTATGAATAAATTCAGCACGTTTTTTTTACTTACGTTGTTTCTGCTCTCTGTATCATGTAAAGATGAGAAACGCAACAACCTGTGTGTGCCCGATGTGTTTGTAGATGCCTACATCAACACCACATTGCCGCAATACCAACAGCTCAGCGTAATTGGCGGATGGACCTATTTCAGCGGTGGTAACCGCGGACTGTTTGTGTACCACAACGCAAGCGATGAAATTGTAGCCTTCGACCGCAACTGCAGTTACCGCCCTTTGGACTCCTGCTCTATTGTGAGTCTTAATAATTCCGAAGCCTATTTACAATGCGGCAGTTATGTAAGCGGACAATGGAAAGCCTGTTGCAATACCAAGTTTAATCTGGATGGTTTTCCTTACGAGGGTTTTGCACAATGTGCTTTGCGCAAATACTACGTGTCGCAAAACGGCTCGGTCATTCGTGTGTCAAGTTCTCCGTTTTAAACTTACTTCTTCAACTCCACCAGTATCGGACAGTGGTCAGAGTGCACCACAGAATTCAGAATATCGGCACTTACTAATTTGTCTTTTAGTGGCTCGGTGATGAGGTTATAGTCAATGCGCCAACCTTTATTTTTGGCCCTTGCACCTGTTCTGAATGTCCACCATGAATATTTTTGAACGGCACTGTGCTGTGTACGAAAAGTATCAATAAACCCTTTGGCTAAAAACTGCGTGAGCCACTCGCGCTCTTCGGGCAAAAAACCTGAACTCTTTTTGTTGCCCACCGGATCGTGTATATCAATGGGGTGATGCGCAATGTTGTAGTCTCCGCATATCACCAGATTGGGCCTTGTTTTACGCAACTCTAAAACATACTTTTCAAAAAAATCGAGCCACACCATTTTGTAGCCTTGTCTTTCTTCACCGGTGGTTCCTGAAGGAATGTAAACACTGATAACCGAAAGGTCTCCGAAATCAGCCCGAACAATACGGCCTTCGTTATCGTACTCCTTGTTGTTGAAACCAAACTCCACGTGGTCGGGTTTTACACGTGAAAAAATTGCTACTCCGCTGTATCCTTTTTTTTCAGCCGAAAACCACCAGCTTTTGTAACCGATTAAATCAAACAGGTTTAAATCCACCTGATCGGGTGAGGCCTTGGTTTCCTGAAGGCAGTACACATCAGCAGCATACTCCTGCATCCAGTTCACCAAACCCTTGGTCATGGCTGAACGTATACCGTTCACGTTGTAGGAAATGATTTTCATTTTTACTCTCTTTTAAAAATTCAAGTTTAAGCAATGCAACTCTTAATTGGTAACTTTGTACTGTTAGTTATATGAACAAATTTATAATCTCCGCGCTTTTAGTTGTTGCTTTTTCGGCTAACGCTTTCGCACAAAA
>DATGWX010000114.1:0-3177 GCA_035299275.1 Bacteroidia bacterium | reverse complement strand
TCTGTTTCAAGGCCGCTTAAATCAACTGCCTTGGGTAAACCATTCTCAAAACTTTTGCGGGAGTCTTTTAAAATATCTTCAGAAACGTTACCCAGATTAATATAGAGTTCACCGGGATTTTTACGGCCCACTTTTCTGATCTCCAGGAAAGGATCCATCATCCATATCTCTATATAATCAATGTTAGCCGCTTCAAAATCATTCGTCTCTAATCTGCGCATCACCCCACCCCAGTTGAGTTTCGGATTAGCTAATGACCCGTCACTATTCAAATCATCCACGTTGTAGTTGTACGGACCGCGTTTGTAAGGATAAAATGCCAAGTCAAACGTTTGTATGGTGGTAGGCATTCCCTGCTGAATTTCTTTGCTGGGAAATATCTCATCCATGGTTACCTCACGAACACTGTGATTGGATTGTTGATCCAGATCATCTTTAATGTGATCGGGTGTAAGGTTATCATTTCTGAAGAACAGCGGGTCAATGTTGTACCAGGCAAGACGGGCACGCTTAAAACCTGAACCCAGATTGTTGGCTAAAGCCGCTTCAGGGAAAAGGTCACTTTGCCCCTGCGGAACACTGGCAAGTACCCAGTTATTCATCCCTTTCAAATCAAAAGGAGTTTCACTTCCTTCAAAATCGTCAATGTAAGCATTTCCTTTCTTACCGATATTCTTCTGGATGCCGGGAATCAATCGTGCATATTCCCCCGACACTTGAATGGATGACATTTCTTTGGTTTCAATAAATGGCATCTTATCTACCATTTTAGTAAGCCAGCGTGATTGTTTGGTGAACGAACCGTCTACCCCAACCATCAGGTTAGCCAAAGGTTCTTCACCAATATTTACCTTTGGAGTCAGCGGGCGTTCCCGCAGGTACATGATGGTACCTCCCAAAATAAAATCATTGTTCACTTTAAAATCAAGGCGTGAACCCATCAGTGTTTTTTGTTGAATATTGAACAAAGAATTAGTTTCAGATGACACCTTTATTACCGCACCTGAGGATAACAAACCTGAGTTGATTATCCGCACCCGGCCGGCTGAATAATCAACCACATAATCTACGTTTTCGGTTAATGGAGTACCATTCGCTGTAACTCTCACCGACCCTTTAGGTACGTTAATGGCGCCCAATGGAATTTCAGAGCCTGCGGCACTTTGGTATGAGCCCCGAAGGAAGAATTTATTCTTTTGCGGTACCTGCATGGCAGCAAATCGCGTAGAGTCATACAACTCCTGAAACACATAATAATTGGCCCGGGAAGTATCAATAAATTTACTTTTCAAATATGACCCGAACGGTTCCACTACAGGAAAAATAATTCGCCCGTTGGAGGCAGTTACCGTATATTTTTCCAAAAAATCAAAGTTACCATCGGGAGTAGGTTCTTGTTGTGTGTTAATACGGTCAAGATTAAGTACAGTAAGCAGCGGAACACCTTTTAATTGCGGTTCACCATTGGCAGGTATGTAGTTTAAATCAGCACCTGAAGGATCATCAGCATATATAATATTCAACCTGAAATCCTTGGGTTGAACCTGATAGGCACCCAGAGAATAAATGTTCTTCATCATCAAATCCCACATGGGATAATCTGTGCGGATATTTTGCCCTTTCAACATTTTTAAGAACAATACATTCGGGCGTTGAGAATTGGATGGAACATCCCCTGAGAACTCACCTACTTTGTAGGGCACACCGTTAATGGTATACTCGAAGGCCACGCACAACATTTCATCAGGGTTGAGAGAATTGTTTAAAGAAATGTATCCCAAACGCTCGTTCAATGTAAACTCACTTGTTGTAAGTTGTCGGGCATAGTTAAGCAACTGATAATCGCGTATGGGTTGCAGGTAATCTTTGTATTGTAATGATTGGTTTTGTAAGGTTTGAATAACATCAAACGAATTACGCAAACGATCATCTCCGATAAGAATGTTGTAGAGGTTATTGGAACCGTTAGACGGAGCTCGTTCGTTTCCGGGAATAACCACTTGCGTAGCATGATTGGCCATTTTGCTGGTATCTGACTCACCCAAATCCTGTAAACCCAACACATCGCGCACACCTTCAAATGCACCGGTACGGTTAGTTACCCATACCTCAACACGGGTTACTATAACAGGTGACGAAATGATGGGCAAACCTGACATCCAACTGTTGTAGTTGGAGCGAAAATACTGGGTAAGAAAGAAGTGTTTATTTACCTCGTAATTATCTCCCTGAATATCGAACTTGGTTACCTGCGCTCCGCCCGATATTTCGGTTTCGGTAATTTTACCACGTTGCTGTGAGTATACTGAGGTAACCATTAACCGGCCAAACTGCATTTGTGTTTTTACACCAAACAAACTCTGGCTACCTTGTATCAATGACGACTGTAAAGGTAAACTCACGTTACCCAATTCAATTTTTTTAATGATCTCGTCTTCTTTACCTGAATATTCCAGTTTGGTTTGGTTCTCAAAATCAAAGGTGGCCTCAGTATCATAATTCATGCTCACCTTCAACTTATCTCCAACACTACCTTGCACGTTCAACTGTATCTTCTGTTTAAAATCAAACTGCCCTGTTTTTTGCTGACGGGCAGAAAAAGCCGGGTTTCTTACCGTGTTGAAATTTCCGGCAAAAGAAAGCTCAGCAGTACCCTGCGGACGAATATCAATAACTCCGCTACCAAAAATACGATCGAAAATTTTGGGCCCGACATTTAACGGGGGAATAATACCCCCGCCCCTTACAAAGTTTTGTGCTTTGGCTCTTTGCTGGAAATAGAGTTGTTGATTTTTACGTTCAGATTCTTTCAGAAACTTATTGAACTCCTCTGTAGCGGGTAAACCTGTTGGTTGGTTACCTACTTTTTGTGTGGTGGTAAAAGAGGTGCCGTCTTCGTCAAGTTCCGTTTCTTCTTCCATTATTGGCGGGTCATCTAAATCAACCGGATTCTTTGACCTCTTTTCAAATGGTTTTTTGTCTTTAAGCGGATAAGGAAGTTTGGTTTTGGTTGTGTCTTTCGGCAGAATAGTATCGGGAGGAATAATCATGAAATTATCCAAACGGTCAAGCCATTCCTGTGATGGTGTGCTTGACCACACCACGGTAATCAGTGTGGAGGCCAGTAACAGGAAAAGATAATTTCTAAATGTAGCTGCCAAGGTTCAGGTTCAGATC
>DATGWX010000113.1:0-4756 GCA_035299275.1 Bacteroidia bacterium | reverse complement strand
CGTATGAACATCCGCGACAATGAGGTATTTACTCCGGCTGATTTGATTAATGCCCGTACCCTCAGTTCAGTTATCAACTCTTTCTTCGGAACTAACCAGCTGTCTCAGTTCATGGACCAAACAAATCCATTGGCAGAGATTACACACAAGCGCAGAATGTCTGCCCTTGGTCCGGGTGGTTTGAGTCGTGACCGTGCAGGTTTTGAGGTGCGTGACGTACACTACACTCACTACGGTCGTTTATGTACCATTGAAACTCCTGAAGGTCCGAATATCGGATTGATATCGTCTCTTTGTGTTCATGCGCGTATAAACGGAATGGGCTTTATTGAAACGCCTTACCGTAAAGTAGTGAACGGAAAAGTTGCCGTTGATGAGCCTGTTATTTACCTGAGTGCTGAAGATGAAGACGGAAAAGTGATAGCTCAGGCAAATGCTACTATTGATGCTAAAGGAAACTTTAACAGCGAAAAAGTAAAAGCCCGTTTTGAAGGTGACTTCCCGATGGTGGATCCCGGAAAACTGGATATGATGGACGTTGCTCCAAACCAGATTGTATCGATAGCCGCATCTATGATTCCTTTCCTGGAGCATGATGATGCGAACCGTGCCTTGATGGGTTCAAACATGCAACGTCAGGCAGTACCACTTATTCGTCCGCAGGCTCCTATTGTAGGAACCGGTTTGGAAGGAAAAGTTGCCCGTGATTCACGTGCACTTATTCTTGCTGAAGGAGAAGGTGTGGTAGAGTTTGTTGACGCTAATGAAATTCACATCCGTTATGAGCAATCAGAGCGTGATGTATTGGTTAGCTTCGGTAGCAATGTAAAAGTATATAACCTTACTAAATTCCGCAGAACCAACCAGAATACCTGCATTAACCAAAAGCCTGTTGTGTTTAAAGGACAAAAGGTGAAAAAAGGTGATGTGTTGTGTGAAGGACATGGTACTGACGAAGGTGAACTCGCACTGGGTCGTAACCTGAAAGTAGCTTTCATGCCTTGGCAGGGTTACAACTTTGAGGATGCGATTGTAATTTCAGAACGTGTAGCTAAAGAAGATTGGTTCACCTCCATTCACATCACGGAATACGAACTTGAAGTTCGTGATACCAAACGTGGCGAGGAAGAGCTGACCAATGATATTCCAAACGTAAGTGAAGAAGCTACCCGCAATCTGGATGAACACGGTTTGATTCGCGTGGGTGCTGAAGTACATGAGGGAGATATTCTCATTGGTAAAATCACTCCTAAGGGTGAGACGGAACCTTCACCTGAAGAGAAACTGTTACGAGCTATCTTCGGTGATAAAGCCGGTGACGTAAAGGACGCTTCTTTGAAAGCAGCCCCGTCAACCAATGGTGTTATCATTGATAAAAAGTTATTTGCCCGTACCAAAAAAGACAAGGTTACCAAAACCGATGAGAAATCAAAAGTGGCCAAGCTTGAAGAGGAATTTAACAAGAACATGGCTGCTCTCAAAAGCATTTTAGTGGAGAAATTATTTACTGTGGTTAACGGTAAAACATCACAAGGTGTTACCAATATCTACAATGATGAATTAATCCCTAAAGGAACCAAGTTTACACAAAAACAGTTGATAGATATTGATTATTCAAATATCACAACTAACAACTGGACTACTGATAAAGAGAAAAACGAAGTAGTACGCGAAATACTCTCTAACTATAAAGTTCAGGCCAACGAAGTAACTGCCGACTACAAACGTAAATTGTTTGCAGTACAGGTAGGAGATGAGTTGCCTGCGGGTATTTTGAAACTGGCTAAAGTTTACATCGCTGATAAACGTAAGTTGAAAGTGGGTGATAAAATGGCCGGTCGTCACGGTAACAAAGGTATCGTGGCACGTATTGTTCGTGAAGAAGATATGCCGTTCCTTGAAGACGGAACTCCGGTAGATATCGTGTTGAATCCATTAGGTGTACCTTCACGTATGAACCTGGGACAGATTTACGAAACCGTATTAGGCTGGGCAGGCAGAGAATTGGGTGTGAAATTCGCAACTCCAATTTTTGATGGTGCTTCTATCGAAGAGATTGAGAAGTACATGAAAGATGCTAACCTTCCTATTGACGGTGCGGTTTATTTGCATGACGGATTAACAGGTGAGCGTTTCCACCAGAAAACAACTGTAGGTATTATCTACATGTTGAAACTGGGCCACATGGTGGATGATAAGATGCACGCACGTTCTATCGGGCCATATTCACTCATTACACAACAACCATTGGGCGGTAAAGCTCAGTTTGGTGGTCAGCGTTTTGGTGAGATGGAGGTGTGGGCACTCGAAGCATTTGGTGCATCAAACATTCTGCAAGAGATTCTGACTATTAAGTCAGACGATATTGTAGGACGTGCCAAAACTTACGAAGCCATTGTGAAAGGGGATAACTTACCTACACCGGGTATACCTGAATCATTCAATGTATTGTTACATGAATTAAGAGGTTTAGGTCTTGATGTTAGTATTGATTAATAATCGGAGGAGTTAACATGTCAAATAAAAAAGAAGTAAAAATTAAGAGCAACTTCACTAAGATAAAAATCGGACTTGCTTCTCCGGAGAATATTCTGCAGCGTTCGTTTGGTGAGGTTACTAAACCAGAAACCATTAACTACCGTTCATACAAACCTGAAATGGGTGGCTTGTTTTGCGAGCGCATTTTTGGTCCGGTTAAGGACTACGAATGTCATTGCGGAAAATACAAGCGCATTCGTTACAAAGGCATTGTATGCGACCGTTGCGGTGTAGAAGTTACTGAGAAAAAAGTACGCAGAGAGCGCATGGGCCACATCAATCTGGTGGTGCCTGTTGCACATATCTGGTACTTCCGTTCTTTACCTAATAAAATCGGTTACTTGTTGGGCGTGCCTACCAAGAAACTGGATATGGTTATTTATTACGAACGGTATATCGTAATCCAACCGGGTATTAAACATCAGGATGGAACTCAGTATCTCGATTTACTTACTGAAGAAGAATACCTCGATATATTGGATTCTTTACCAAAAGAAAACCAATACCTCGATGATAACGACCCCAATAAATTCGTAGCCAAAATGGGTGGCGATGCATTGTGGGATTTATTATCGCGTACAAAACTGGATGATCTTTCTTACAACCTACGCCACCAGGCAGCCAACGAAACCTCACAACAGCGTAAAACGGAAGCGTTAAAACGTTTGAAAGTTATCGAAGGTTTCCGTTCAGCCAACACAAGAGCTGAAAATCGCCCCGAGTGGATGGTGATTAAGATTCTTCCTGTTATTCCGCCAGAATTGCGTCCTTTAGTTCCATTGGAAGGTGGCCGTTTCGCTACCTCCGATTTGAACGACTTATACAGAAGAGTAATTATACGTAACAACCGCTTGAAACGTCTGATGGAGATTAAAGCTCCTGAAGTGATTCTGCGTAATGAAAAGCGTATGTTACAGGAAGCAGTTGACTCTTTACTTGACAACACCAGACGTGTAAGCGCGGTGAAAACTGAAGGTAACCGTCCGTTGAAATCTTTGAGCGATATGCTTAAAGGTAAACAAGGTCGTTTCCGTCAGAACCTGTTAGGTAAACGTGTTGACTACTCAGGCCGTTCCGTAATCGTAGTTGGACCTACACTTAAATTACATGAGTGTGGTATCCCTAAAGGTATGGCTGCTGAATTGTTTAAACCATTTATCATTCGCAAACTCCTCGAAAGGGGAATAGTTAAAACGGTAAAATCAGCTAAGAAATTAGTTGACCGCAAAGAAGCCGTGATATGGGATATTCTTGAGAACATTCTGAAAGGACACCCTGTATTGCTTAACCGTGCTCCTACACTTCACCGTTTAGGTATTCAGGCATTCCAACCTAAATTGGTTGAAGGTAAAGCAATACAATTGCACCCGTTGGTATGTACAGGTTTTAACGCGGATTTTGACGGTGACCAGATGGCGGTACACGTACCGCTGGGTAATGCAGCTGTGTTAGAAGCACAAATGCTTATGCTGGCACCTCACAACGTTCTTAATCCGGCCAATGGTACACCTATTACCGTTCCTTCACAGGACATGGTGCTTGGTTTGTATTACATTACCAAAGGACGTAAAACCATTGAAACCAATACCATCAAAGGTGAAGGTTTTGTATTCTACTCTCCGGAAGAAGTTATTATAGCTTTCAATGAAAAGCGTGCTGATTTGCATGCCTTCATTAAAGTGAAAACAGAAGTGAAAGACGAGAACGGTCAGATAGTAAACAAACTTATCGAAACCACCGTTGGTCGTGTAATATTCAATCAGGTTGTACCAAAAGGTCATGGATTTATAAATGAACTATTGACCAAGAAAAACCTGCGTGATATCATCGGAGTTATTGTAAAAGAATTCGGAACAGCTGTTACAGCGAAGTTCCTGGATGATATCAAAGAATTAGGTTACCACTACGCATTCAAAGGCGGTTTGTCGTTCAATCTTTCTGACGTGCGTGTGCCGGATGAAAAATTGAAATTCATTGCCGAAGCACAAGCGGAAGTAGAAGAAATCTGGAACAACTACAACAACGGTTTCATCACCAATAACGAACGTTACAATCAGGTAATCGATATCTGGACACGTATTAACTCACGTTTGTCTGATACGTTGTTAAAACAAATTTCATCCGACAGGCAAGGTTTCAATCCTATTTACATGATGCTTGACTCAGGGGCGCGTGGTTCGAAAGAACAAATTCGTCAGCTAGGCGGTATGAGGGGATT
>DATGWX010000112.1:0-7086 GCA_035299275.1 Bacteroidia bacterium | reverse complement strand
CCACACAGGAAAACGAAGGCAGCATAAAATTCACCGGCAAACATAACAGCACTCAACTTTACTACAATGATTTAAAAGTGTGGGATGCCACCGGCAAAATACTACCTGCTCAAATGAAGCTGAGTGAAGAAGGTCAAGAATACGCACTTGTATTAGCAGTGAATACATCCGGAGCAGAATACCCCATTACCATAGACCCTATTGTGACGAATGGTACTCCTACCAACGCCAACACTCTAATGGAAAGCAACCAAGTCGATGCACAGATGGGTTATTCTGTATCCAGTGCGGGAGATGTGAATGGCGATGGTTACAGTGACATTATTATTGGGGTGGTTAAGTATGATAATAGTCAAACTGATGAGGGCGCTGCTTTTATTTATCATGGTAGCGCAACTGGTATAAGCTCATCAGCTACAACAGTTCTTGAGTCTAATGTTAGCGGAGCTTATTTTGGCAAGTCTGTTTCATTTACTGGTGATATTGACGGTGATGGTTATAGTGATGTAATTGTAGGTGCACCCAATTATGCAAATGGTCAAACTGATGAGGGGGCTTTTTTTATTTTTAACGGAACTGCGAGTGGTGTTAATACGTCATATACCAGAATGGTTGAAAGTGATCAGACAAATGGCATGCTTGGAATTTCTGTTTCTTTTTCGGGCGATGTGAATGGAGATGATTATAGTGATGTAGTGGTAGGTTTTTATGGCTATACTAACGGACAAACTAATGAAGGTGCTTTTATGATTTATCATGGAGATGCTTCTGGTATTAGTGCATCTTCTTCAACTTTTGTTGAAAGTAATCAGGCGTCAGCTTTTTTGGGGAATTCTGTAGCGTGTGCGGGGGATGTAAATGGTGATGGTTATAGCGATGTTATCATTGGGGCTCTTGAATATGATAATGGCCAAACTGACGAGGGTGCTTTTTTTGTATATCATGGTAAAGCATCCGGCCTTTCAACTACCGCAGCATTAATGGTCGAGTCAAATCAGGCAAGTGCAAGAATGGGCCAGTCGGTTGCAAGTACGGGTGATGTAAACGGAGATGGTTACAGTGATGTGGTTGTAGGTATTCCCTTTTATACTAATGGGCAAAGTAATGAAGGGGCCACTATGATATACCATGGCTCATCTATTGGTATTGGAGGTAGTCCTATAATTACTTTAGAGTCAAATCTTGCGGGTGCACGAATGGGCACTTCTGTATCAAGTGCAGGTGATGTAAATGGTGATGGGTATGCAGACGTAATAATAGGCGTTCCTTTTTATGCAAATGGACAAACCGATGAAGGGGTTGCCTATGTGTTTCATGGGGGGGCTTCAGGCATTTCAGGTTCTTTCGCTTCAATTATTGAAAGTAATCAAGCCGGCTCTAACATGGGTTGGGATGTATCTTGCGCAGGCGATGTAAATGGTGACGGCTATAGTGATATAGTTACTTCAGCACAGGAATATGCAAATGGTCAAACGGATGAAGGCGCTGCTTTTGTATATCATGGTAGTGCAAGTGGAGTAATTACAACACACTCGGCCTTTTTGGAAAGTAATCAAGTTGATACAAAAATGGGTAATTCAGTATGTGCAGCAGGCGATGTAAATGGCGATGGTTACGGTGATGTGATAGTCGGGGCATATTATTACGACAACGGGCAAAGCAATGAAGGTGCTTTTTTTGTTTACCACGGTAGCTCCAATGGTATCATCACCACGGCATCGACTGTGGTAGAGAGCAATCAAGCTAATGCTTATATGGGCAGCTCTGTGAGCATTGCAGGCGATGTAAACGGGGATGGCTACAGTGATGTGGTTGTTGGGGCATATTTGTACGATAATTTTCAAAGCAATGAGGGTGCTTTTTTTGTTTACCACGGTAGTGCCAGCGGTATCATCACCTCGGCATCGACTGTGGTAGAGAGCAATCAAACTAATGCTGAAATGGGCAACTCTGTGAGTTGTGCAGGCGATGTAAATGGCGATGGCTACAGCGATGTGATAGTTGGCGCGTATCAATACGACAACGGTCAAAGCAAAGAAGGCGCTTTTTTTGTTTACCACGGCAGCGCCATTGGCATCATCACCACGGCAGCGGCTGTGGTAGAGAGTAATCAAACCAATGCTTTTATGGGCTACTCCGTGAGTAGTGCAGGCGATGTAAACGGAGATGGTTACAGCGATGTGATAGTTGGTGTGTTTAATTACACCAATGGTCAAAGTCAGGAAGGCGCTTTTTTTGTATATCACGGCAATGCCAACGGCATCAGCACCACTGCATCAGCAATGTCAGAAAGTAATCAGGCTACTACATTTATGGGTTACTCTGTGAGCAGTGCAGGCGATGTAAACGGAGATGGCTACAGCGATGTGATAGTTGGCGCGTATTATTACACAAACGGTCAAAATCAGGAAGGCGCAGCTTTTGTTTACCACGGCAGCTCGAGCGGTATCATCACCACAGCAGCGACTGTGTTAGAGAGCAATCAGAGTTTTGCAAGAATGGGTTACTTTGTGAACAGCACTGGTGATGTAAATGGAGACGGCTACAGCGATGTGATAATTGGTTTATTTCAATATACCAACGGTCAAACTTTTGAAGGCGCAGCCTTTGTTTACAATGGTAGTACCAGCGGTCTTAACGCCACAGCATCAGCTGTGTTAGAGAGCAATCGGTTTTTTGCTAATATGGGCAACTCCGTGAGCAGCGCAGGCGATGTGAACGGGGACGGCTACAGTGATGTGATAGTCGGTGCGATTCATTATGATAACGGTCAGTCCAACGAAGGCGCAGCCTTCATCTACTATGGTAATGGTGGCAGCACCGGCAGGCGCAACAACGTGCGTTTATACAATACCGATTTAAGTACACCCATTCAACAAAGCAATAAAAGTAACAGTAGTTTTGGCTTAGGTTTGTATACCTCTACTCCTGAAGGTAGACAAAAAGTAAAAATGGTATGGGAAGTAAAAACACAAAGTCAACCTTTTAGTAGTGCGGGTGGTAAAATTACCAACAGTGTAAGCAATACTTCAGTACAAAGCAGCTACAGCAATACCGGCTTAACAGGCACCAACTTAAACAACCTGGTGAGCAAACCCGGCCTGCAAACCAAGGTACGTTGCCGTGTACAATATGATTTAGTTACCAGCATTACCGGTCAAAAATACGGCCCGTGGCGTTACCCGCAAGGGTACCTTAACGGGCAACATGGAATGAGCAGCACGCCACTTCCGGTAGAGTGGCTAAACTTCACTGCCCAATGGCTCACCACTGGCGAAAGTGCCCAACTGAATTGGAGCACTGCCTCAGAAAAAAACAACAGCCACTTCACCCTTTTGCGCAGCATTGACGGACAAAACTGGGAAGAAGTAGCTCAAGTAAACGGAGCAGGCACAACCAACAACATCAGCCAATACACCTACATCGACAACTCACTTAAACACCTAAACACATCAACACTAAAACACGTGTATTACCGCCTGATGCAAACAGATTACAACGGTCAGTTTAGTTTTAGTGAGGTAAGGGAGTTAACATTAGTGCCGCAATCGGGAATTTCAGTTTCTCCTAACCCGTGTGTAGTTTCAACTATCACATTACAACAGGAAGCAGTAACAGACTTGCTTTACACCATTGTTGATGTTCAAGGCAGGCTGGTTGGTTCAGGAATCATTTCAAAAGGTCGCACGAAGTGCCCTATTGATTTGCAGCATTTAACATCAGGAGTGTATTTTCTGAGTATAGAGCAGGCCGGTAAAAAAGAGAGCATCAAACTCATCAGACAATAATTTATTTTTGTTGATGCAAGTTTGGCTAAAGCGACTTCCTCTACTACTTTTTTTTATTACGGTATTTTCTTTTTCGCTGCGTTACCTTTCTGACCACGATTTGGGTTTTCACCTGAAAGGAGGCCAGTGGATATGGGAGCATAAAGCAGTACCGGATAAAGACACCTACACCTATACCGTAAATCAAAACGATTACATAGATAGTCATTGGCTCTTTCAGTTGGTGGTGTGGTGCTTTTACACAGTTGCAGGATATGGGGGTGTGAGTTTGCTTGTAGCCATTTTAATTACGGTCATTTTTTATATTCAGTGGAAACTTCTGCGACCTTACATTTCAAAAACAGAGGGGATAGTATTGTTAATGTTGGTAGCGCTTATCATACAGTTCAGGTTTCATTTGCGTCCGGAGTTGATTACCTGGATGTGTATCAGTCTGAACTTATTGTTGTATCAAACCTATTTGAAAAAGAAGTCAAACGTTATCTATTGGTTAGTTTTTGTACAACTTGTTTGGGCCAATTGTCACGGGCTTTTTATACTGGGCTGGTTGATGTGTGCCGCTTTTTTTATAAGCGATTGGTGGCATACTAAATCTATAGATAAGCGGCTTCTTCTGGTTGGAGCTTTGCAACCGGTAGCTGCACTTATTAACCCTTATGGAATAAAAGGTTTGCTGTTTCCCTTCTACCTCTATACCCGTTTGCAGGAAGGCAATGTGATGAACAACGCCATTTCAGAATTCAAATCCGTATTCGAGATACAAACTACTCCCAACAGTCCCTTTTCACCCGGAATTTTATATTATGGATTCGGAGGGTTTGTAGTGTTGTTTCTGATAAGTTTTATTTTCTCTCTGAAAAATAGAAAAGTATTTGAATGGATTATCGGATGTGCATTCCTTTTCCTTGCGGTTAAGGCCATTCGAAATATTCCACTGTTTCTTTTTGTTGGTTCACCATTTATTGCCGCAGCCTGGTTCAACATGAAAATAAGAGAGCGGCTGGTGGTATACTTTTCCGGCTATACTGCTCTTTTCAGAAGCATAGTTGCCTACTCTTTAATGCTGTTTCTTCTGCTTCTGTGGAACAACGGTTATTATAAACTTAACCGTAACGGCATCAAAACCGGGATGGGATTAAATGCATTGGCTTACCCCGTGGGTACAGGCAATTTTATTAACAGCAATCAGCTTTCAGGCAAACTAATTAATGACTTTAATACAGGCAGTTGGTTGGAATGGCAGTTGGCACAACCTGTTTTTATTGATGGCAGATTAGAAGTTATGCGTGAGGAGTTTTTTGCGGAATACCAAAACAGCCAAACTCCTGATAGTCTTAAAAACATGTTGAATAAGTACCAACCTGAATTAATTTTATTTGATTACATGAGTTCAGGTTCATGGCATATTCAACTGAATAAACTCAAAGAAGATTGGAGAATGATATTTGCTGATGAGGTTTCAGTACTTTATATGAAGAAAGGCTACAGGGAAGAATTTCAGCCGTTCAGTTTTCGTTTGTTTTTGGTAAGGCAGGGTATTAACAATGAACTTACACAACAGCAGAAGTGGGAGATATTACGCATACCGTTGCAAAGTGATGCTATAAAATTAAAGAACGCATTAACCGGCAGACTGAATTATCCTTTTGATGAATTGATGAAACCGGGCATATTTGCTTACAGGAACAAAGAGTTTAAGGTAGCTGAAAGGTTGTATCTGGAATTTATTAAACGCAGTGAGGGTGGTTATTATGAAGCTTTTGTTAATCTGGGCTCATTGTATACACAAACCGGAGAAACTGATAAAGCCATGTTTTGCATGCAAAAAGCATTGACTGTTGATGCCGGTAACCCCATTATTCTGAATAAAATAAAACAATTGCGCGAGCAGATGAATAAGAAATACCGTCATGCAGTACCCCAAGTTGAGAGCTAAATAGTACTTTTGTTTTAATGACTCCTCCATATCTACAAGCAGGTAGTAAAATAGGCATAGTAGCTACTGCACGAAAAATAACCTTAGAAGAATTGCAACCCGCAGTTGATGTTTTAACATCATGGGGTTATGAAGTTGTATTCGGGAAAAATTTGTTTCAGGCTTCGAATCAGTTTTCAGGCACTGATGAACAACGCGCACAGGATTTGCAACAGATGCTGGATGATGAAACTATACACGCAGTAATTGTTGCGCGCGGAGGATATGGTTCCGTACGCATTATTGATCAAATAGACTTTGCATTATTTCAGCAACAACCTAAGTGGGTGATTGGTTACAGCGATATAACCGTGTTGCACAACCATATTCAACAACTCACCGGAATACCTTCTGTACATGCAACTATGCCCATCAATTTTCAAACACAGCAAAACAACGGAGAGGCCTTGAGTACATTGAGGAAAATATTGCAGGGAGAAAAAATGCAGTACACTTTTGCATCTCATGCACTCAATAAGCAAGGCGCTGCCAATGGCATTCTGGTGGGTGGCAACCTGTCGGTGTTATACAGTTTACTGGGTTCAGTTTCTTTCCCCGATACAGATGGTAAAATATTGTTTCTCGAAGATTTGGATGAATACCTTTATCATATCGACCGTATGATGGTGGGTTTAAAAAGGGCAGGTGTATTAAGTAACTTAGCCGGTTTGGTAGTGGGCGGTATGAGTGATATGAAAGACAATACAGTTCCCTTTGGTAAAACAGCCGAGGAGATTATTATGGAAGCTGTACGGGAGTACGAGTACCCCGTTTGTTTTAATTTTCCGGCCGGACATATTACAGATAACCGAGCTTTAAAGATGGGAGCGCTACACAACCTTTCGGTGAATTCAGTCTGTACACTAATCGAGCAATAATACATGAAACAACGCTACACCATTGCTTTTTTCCTTTTGTTTAACTTTACACAGCTTATGGCACAGTCACCAGATGAACGTATACTCATGGGCAGCATTACAACGGATTCGTTAAAGCGAGATACCTCTTTGAACTGGCTCCATCACGCCTCAGCTTATCAGGCAAAACAAGCTGCAGTTGATAAGTTAAAACAACACAACAGTAAACTATTCATACAGGTGTTTTGTGGCAGTTGGTGTGAAGATACCCAACGCGAGTTGCCGAAATTTTTGAACGTAGCTGATGCAGCAGGATTAAAGTATAGTCTTTATTTTCTTGACCGAAATAAGCAAAGCATAGCAGGTGAAGAAAAAAAGTACAACATACTTTTTGTGCCTACGTTTATTGTGTTCTATGAAGATAAAGAGATTGGGCGTGTAATTGAAATGGCTCCCAAAGGAATTG
>DATGWX010000111.1:0-5826 GCA_035299275.1 Bacteroidia bacterium | reverse complement strand
TATCGTCACGGGTTACTTTAGGGTAAGTTTAATATACACAGGTAGGTGGTCACTAAAACCGCCCAAATATTTACTGCCAACATAAGTTCTGAAAGGCTGTCCCTTGTATTTTTCGCTTTGTTCCAACATCCACTCTTCCTTGAAAATACCAGCTGATTCTGCAACATAATACAATTTATTTTTATCAGCTAACAACGCACTCGAAATGACTATCTGATCGAGCATGCCCCATTCTTTGCGGTACAAATGTGAACCTAGGCCTGCTCCCTTTAACGGACACATTACATTATACAACCCTGTCTTCTCCGCATCTTTTAACGTACAGGCAGCTTTTAACACCATATTCATGCTGCTGTCACCGGGTTCATCATTAAAGTCGCCCATAATAATTATTTGAGCATTTTTGTCCTTCTTAAGTAACGAGTCCACACGTTGTCTTAATTCAGCAGCTACAAACTGCCTTTTGTAGCTCGATTCAGCAGTACCCTCTCTACGTGAAGGGAAATGATTTACAAAAAGGTGTACCACACTTTTGTTGGCTAGTTCGCCTTTAACATAAAGAATATCTCGGGTGCGGTTGTAATCAGCTTGCGGCAAAGTAAAGCGGATGGGGTAGGCGTAAAGTACCGTTAAGGCTGATTTACGGTACATCAAGGCCACGTCAATTCCTCGCGGGTCGGGTGAGTCAAAGTGTACTATACCGTAAGCTTCCTGTTTTGCTCCCGTACCACAATAGTGAGCTAAATCATCTACTGTTTTTTTGTTCTCAACTTCACACAAACCAACAATATCTGCTCCGTTGTTGTTGAGTGAACGAATTACTCGGCTCATATTATTAAGTTTGGTCATGTAACGTTCATTGGTCCATTGGGCTTTAGAGCCGGGCAGGAATTCGCTGTCTTCCGTCAGTGGGTCGTCAATGGTATCAAATAAATTTTCCTGATTGTAAAAGGCTATGGTGAGCTGTTTCGTTTGTGCCTGTACAGTTGGGGTAAATAAACTGCAAATGAGCATACAAGCGATAAACGTTGCTGATATTTTGTTCATGGCGCAAAAATATTCTAAATTAATTAACCCTTTACCATTTCGTTTGTTATAACTTCGTTACGTATGCACAACTTCAGGTTTTTTAAATACCATCCGGCTCAAACAACCGATAAGTTTCAGGAACTGCTCAACTTGTTTCTGCAGCTGATGCAATACACCAATGGTGATGTGAATGAGGCGCTTTCGTGGATGAATGAGCTTGACCACCAGCACCAACTTACCGACAATACTTACGGTATGGGCAACTTTTATGATGACCTCAAGGACAGGGGTTATGTGAAAGAAACCGACAGCGGCAGCATTCAACCCACAGCTAAAACTGATCAAACCATTCGCAGGCAATCGTTGGAAGAGATCTTTGGAAAACTGCGTAAAGCAGGGAAGGGGCAGCACAAAACTACTCACATCGGCTCAGGAGACGAATTATCGAGCGATTTGCGCAAGTTTGAGTTTGGCGACCATCCCGATAGTATTAACTTTCCTAATTCTATCCGCAATGCACAAATAAACCATGGCATTGATGATTTTACCTTAACAGAAGAAGACCTTGAAATACAGGAACGGGAACTGAGAACGCAGAACTCTACCGTGTTGATGATTGATATTTCCCACTCCATGATTTTGTATGGGGAAGACCGCATTACACCGGCCAAAAAAGTAGCCATGGCACTCGCTGAACTCATTAAAACCAAGTACCCCAAAGATACACTCGACATTATTGTTTTTGGTAACGATGCCTGGCCTGTAGAACTGAAGGACCTGCCCTACTTACAGGTGGGACCTTTTCATACCAACACGTATGCGGGTTTGGAGTTGGCCATGGATATTTTGCGCAGAAGAAAAAGCCCCAACAAACAGATTTTTATGATTACCGATGGCAAACCCACCTGCCTGAAAGAAGGGAACGGCTACTATAAAAACAGTTTCGGACTCGACCGTAAAATTATCAATAAAACATTGAATATGGCTGCGCAATGCAGGCGCACAGGGGTAAGCATTACTACGTTTATGATTGCTACAGATCCCTACTTACAGGAGTTTGTACGCGATTTTACCAGAACCAACCACGGCAGAGCGTTTTACAGCTCACTCAACGGATTGGGGGAATATATTTTTGAAGATTACATACGCAACAGAAAAAAAACAGTCAGATAAATGAACACAGCACCACAGATACACACTTTTGGCCAACTGAAAAAATCAGGATATACCTCGCGCAGCATTAAACAGGAAATGCGTGAAAACCTCATACAATTGCTCAAGAACAAAACGCCTTTGTTTGCAGGCATACAAGGTTATGAAGAAACCGTTATTCCTCAACTGCAATCTGCCATATTATCGCAGCACAATATTATTTTACTGGGCTTGCGTGGGCAGGCTAAAACCCGCCTTGCCCGGCAGATGGTGGAGCTGCTGGACGAGTGGATGCCTGTGGTAGAGGGTTCAGAAATTAACGATGACCCGTTTGCACCCATCTCAAAATATTCACGTGATGTATTGGCTGAAAAAGGAGATGATACACCCATAACCTGGGTACATAGAAACGAACGTTTTACAGAGAAACTGGCTACACCCGATGTGTCTGTTGCTGATTTAATAGGAGACGTAGATCCCATTAAAGCCGCTACACTCAAATTGCCTTACAATGATGAGCGGGTGATACACTACGGATTAATACCGCACTCGCACCGGTGCATTTTTGTGATTAACGAGTTGCCCGATTTGCAGGCCCGTATACAAGTGGCCCTGTTCAATATTTTACAGGAAGGCGATATTCAGGTGCGTGGATTTAAACTGCGCATGCCGTTGGATATTCAGTTTGTGTTTACAGCCAACCCTGAGGATTATACTAACCGTGGCTCTATTGTTACTCCACTTAAAGACCGTATCGACAGCCAGATTTTAACGCACTATCCAAAAACGCTTGAAGTATCTAAAGCCATTACGGAACAGGAGGCCAATGTGACCGAACAACAAAAAGCGGTAACCGTTTCTCCTTTGTTACATGAGTTGATTGAATTAGTAGCTTTCGAAGCACGCGACAGTGAATACATTGACAAAAAAAGCGGTGTTTCTGCACGCCTTACCATCTCTGCGCTGGAGAATTTATACAGTACTGCCGAGCGCAGAATGTTGTTGAATGGAGAAAGTAACACAACAGCCCGTTTAGCCGATTTCTACGGTATTTTGCCCTCGCTTACCGGAAAAATGGAACTGGTGTACGAAGGCGAGTTGGAAGGTGTAAATAATGTGGCCATGGCTTTAATTGGTAAAGCCATACGAAAGAAATTTGCACAACTGCTGCCCAACCCTGAGCAGTTGAAGAAATCGAAAAAGGTTAATACGTATGAAGAAATCATTCGCTGGTTTAATGAGGGGAACCTCTTGCAACTGCAAGCTGATATGAGCGATAAGGCTTATGAAAAAGCCATGCATCAGGTAAACGGGTTAAGCGATTTGGTAAAAACGCAACTGGCAGGTATTCCCAAAAGCGAATTGTTGATGATGATGGAGTTTGTGTTGCACGGCTTAGCTGAATACTCTCAAATAAGCCGCGATACCGAAGACGGCAAGTTAGTGTTCAATGATTTGGTGAGCAGTATGTTCTCCGGCATGGAGGAAGAAGAGGATTGATGGAACAAAGTCTCAACACTATCTTAAAATAAAAAAGGCGGGGCAACCCGCCTTAAATGTTCTCAGAACGGAATAATCCTTATTGTGATTTGCATTCACTCAAAGTAACATTTGAGGATAAATGAAGTTCATACTGGATTGTAGATAGCGCCCTCTGGCAAAACCCTTGATATCATTTGGTATAACGCGATAAGTGGATAAGAAATAAATCGAAATCCTGAGTCGCTAGTCACGGCTCAGGATTCATTCAATTTTTTGCATCTATACTGAGCAATAGAATATATGGGTGCAGACAACTGTTTATTGCTTTTGAAACTTACTTATGCTTACCTCATGGTTAGAAGTAACTTTTACCAGGTACATGCCGCTCTTTAAAGCACTAACATCAATAGTTTTTTGGCTCCATGTTTTTTGCACTTGTTTCCCTTGCATATCGGTAATTTCTATTTCATCAACAGGAGAAGTGCAGATGATGTGCAGCAGGTTATTTGCCGGATTAGGGTACAGTGTTACCTGATTGCTTGCATTTACCTGTTCAGTGCTTGTTGGTGCGGAAGGCTTCTTTTTCCAATACAACAGCATATAACCATCATACAACATTATAGGAGTACGGCCATTGTTGGTCCACCAGATGACATTTGTGTTACTTTGCGTATCGTACCTGTATGTGCGACCCAAATTGCTGTAACTGGAATCTGCAGTGGTTAATGTTCCCCATGCATCGTATTTTACATAGGCTACTGATGCCGGTCCGCCTTGTTTTTGATAGTTATCAGCGATACTGTCGCTAAAATTAAATGTTGCCGGTAACAATGTACGGTAGGAGAGAAAAATATCGGGCGAACTGCCGGTGCCTAAATCGGTAGCTACTTCTTCCAGTCCGGCTGCGGAGTTTTTAAACAGGTGAAATACAGTGTCAGTACCCAGTATAACGCGAAAGGCAAAGTTGGCATCGGTATATAAAGCACCGAACGGGGTTGATGAGGGATCCATAAAACGTATGCTTCCTGCCAGGGCAGAAGTACCTGCACTTATACTCCAGTTTTTATTTGCTCCGGCTGTAGCCAAAGTGGATGGGCTGATGTTGGTAATGGAGTAAAGGCTGAATTCATCTCCGATAGTTAGGTTGTTACTTTTTAACTGAGGTTGGGCAAAAGCAACCAAACCTGAGCAAGTGGATACTAAGAGGGTAAGTATTTTTTTCATAAGGTGTAAGTTTTTGTTCTACGAATCTAACCTCACACATTGTATGATGCAGTACCACTAATTGCGTATTTTGTCGGGCTACCTGACCCCATAAAAAGAAAAACCCTCCGTATAGGAGGGTTTTCTTTCATCAAACCCAAACACTCAAGTTTGGCTATAAACTTATTGGTGCTTGGCTAAATAAGAGGCAACGCCAGCGGCATCAGCTTTCATTCCTTCCTGACCTTTTTCCCAGTCAGCAGGACAAACTTCACCGTTTTCTTCATTAAACTGAAGGGCGTCAACTATGCGCAGGGCTTCATCTACGCTACGTCCCAGCGGTAAATCATTTACCACCTGGTGGCGAACCATGCCGTTTTTGTCAATCAGGAACAAACCGCGATATGCTACGGCATCATCACCTTTGTCGCTGTTGAATACCAACTGCATATTTTCATCATAATCGTAATAACCGGCTAATACTCCGAAGTTAGCTGCTATGGTTTTGTTCACATCAGCTACCAGCGGGAACTTAACACCCTGAATGCCGCCTTTATCAACGGGGGTGTTTAACCAGGCCCAGTGAGAGAATTTTGAGTCGATGGAGCAACCTACAACAGCTACGTTACGGGCTTCAAAATCAGCTATTCGCTTTTGGAATGCGATAATTTCCGTAGGACACACAAAAGTGAAATCCAAAGGATAGAAAAAGAACACTACGTGTTTTTTGCCCACGTATTGCTCTAATGAAAAACTGTCAACAAAGTCTCCTCCGTTTACTACCGCAGCGGCTGTAAATGAGGGGGCTTTTTTTCCTACTAACATGGTCATAGTATAAATCAAATTAAATTTTAAAGAATAGACAATTGGTTGGGTGGTGGAACATCATGTGCCGGTTTTTTGGCTTTTGATTTCTCCACCGGGGCTTTTTTGGGTTTAGGTTCGGTTGTTGTTTCGGTT
>DATGWX010000110.1:0-1871 GCA_035299275.1 Bacteroidia bacterium | reverse complement strand
CCTTTGTATCCGTTGCCCATGCGAATATGCTTACAGCATCAGTGTCTGATAGCCAAACAAAAGTGAGCTGGAGCAATGCCAGTACAATGAAATATCCGATGAACATCATGGTGCCAGTGATAGAAAAAATGCTGGCCAAAGACATGGATACAAGTTTGTTGACCCTGAAGAATATTCTTGAAAAATAACGCATTACTTCCAGCAGTTAACTAATGGAATGCTTGGGAACTTTACACAAGGAGCGTCAAAAACATGCTACTTTTCTTAACTTGCCGCCATGCAACAAGGTGTGGTGCGTTTAAATAAATTTATCAGTGAGAGTGGTTTGTGCTCCAGGCGCGAGGCCGATCGCTACATTGAGCAAGGGCATGTGTTTATTAACGGACGCAGGGCAGGCATTGGAGACCAGGTAAAACGTGGCGACCGGGTGCGGGTAAACGGTATTGAACTGGAACCGCGTGAAGCAGAAGAAACCATTTTTATTGCTTTGAATAAACCTCCGGGCATCACTTCTACTACAGAGGAAAGCGTACGTGACAATATTGTAAAGTACGTAAACCACAGCAAACGCATATTTCCGGTGGGGCGTTTAGATAAAGATTCGCAGGGGCTCATATTTCTTACCAACGATGGAGATATGGTGAATAAGATACTGCGTGCGGGTAATAACCATGAAAAAGAATACGTGGTTACTGTTAACAAGCCACTTACTGATGCAGTTATTCAGGGCATGAGTGGCGGAGTACCCATGTTGGGGGTGATGACCAAAAAATGCAAAGTGGTGCAGGAGGGAGTGAATGTATTTCGCATTACACTTATTCAGGGATTAAACAGGCAAATACGCAGAATGTGCGAGCACTTCGGCTACGAAGTAACCAAGCTGGAGCGGGTACGCATTATGAATATCGGGTTAAAAGGACTGCCTTTAGGCGATTGGAGAGATTTAACCGAGCAGGAGAAAAATATCATTTATGCTTTGGTAGCCGATTCTTCATCAGAGTCTGTAAAAAAGAGCAGCAGCCCCAAAAGTTCAAAACCATCGAAACCCTCACAACGTAGCACGGGTAAAGCGCCTGCTCAGGGCAATAAAGGTGGGGCTGAGCAACGCCACCGTGCCAAATCACGTAGTTCAGGCAGTAAATCATCTGCCGGTGGTGGGCGAAAAAAAACAGGCGGACGCAGGGGCGGACGCTAATGCAGGTTGATTCATGTTCCTGAAATACCGCTATTCAAAAGAGTTTTTATAACTTGAAACTGCTGAGGTGCAGTGCTAAGTGAGGTTTACATAAAAAAAAATTGCAGAAACACTTCCCTGCGTTTATCTTTACGGAGCCTAATAACCTAAACTTTATTGAAATCCCGTTTGTTGTGTAGTTAAAATAACACCTAAAACACAATGACCCTATGCGAAAGGCTTTGATTGCCATTGTAGAAGATGAACCTATTATTTCAGAAACAATTCGCAGAATGCTTACTGCTATGGATTATCAAACCACCAAAACAGCGAGCAAATACAGCGAGGCCATAGATATTATTGAAACGCAGCAACCGGATTTAGTGATATTAGACATTAATTTACAGGGGCAGTTGGATGGAATTGAATTAGCCGGCTTAATTAAACGCAATTTTAAAATTCCATTCATTCTTATTTCAGCGTTCAGTGATAAAAATCTATTGAACAGAATGGCTGATCTGAAACCGGCCGGATTTTTAACCAAACCCTTTACCAAGGAACAGCTTTTTTCAAGTGTTGAACTTGCCTTGATGCAATCAGATGCCGAAGCAGGCAATGTGGCTACTACCTCTCTTGAACTAACGGAGGAAGAAAATGGGGGGACAGAGCCGGGAGTGATTTTTCTAAAAGACGGTAA
>DATGWX010000109.1:0-3797 GCA_035299275.1 Bacteroidia bacterium | reverse complement strand
CTTTTTGTACACGGATAAAGATGGTAATCACCTGGGTAATCTGGGTTTAATTTTTGGCGGTCTGATTGTCGGAACCGTAATCGGTTGGATGGCCGCTAAAAAAGTGCAGATGACAGCTATGCCGGAGATGGTGAGTTTGTTTAACGGAATGGGTGGTGCCTGCGCTATGCTTATTTCGGTTATTGAATTTCAACACCTCACCTCACCTGAGCACACAGGACCACTGGAGAGCGGTATGTTACTTACCATCATTACAGGTTTGATTATCGGCTCTGTTTCTTTCTCCGGAAGTATAATTGCCTGGGGCAAACTCAGCGGTAAAGTAAAAGATAAGTCATTCCCTTTTCAGCAATACATCAGCATAGGTTTAATGCTGGTGATTTTGTTTTTCGCCTATCAGGTGATTGCATTAAAATCAGATAATTTTCAAACTGAACTGTACATTGTACTGGCACTTTCTCTGTTGTATGGTATCTTATTCGTATTACCAATTGGTGGTGCCGATATGCCCGTGGTTATCTCGTTACTCAATTCTTTTACTGGTGTGGCCGCAGCTTGCGGAGGTTTTCTTTATGATAACAAGGTGATGCTGGTAGGGGGGATACTGGTTGGTTCAGCAGGAACACTGCTCACCATTGTGATGTGTAAAGCCATGAATCGCTCACTGTTGAATGTGTTAATAGGTAATTTTGGTGGTGGTGCTTCGGGTGCTGCTGCCACTTCATCAACAATAGTGGGTTCCATTAAAGAAGTGAAGGCTTCTGATGCAGCCATACTGATGAAATACGCTAAGAAAGTAATTATTGTTCCCGGGTACGGACTGGCTGTAGCGCAAGCACAGCACGTGGTACATGAGTTGGAAGAGCTTTTGGAAAAAGAAGGCGTAGAAGTTAAATACGCCATTCATCCGGTTGCCGGTCGTATGCCGGGGCACATGAACGTATTGCTGGCTGAAAGTAATGTGAGCTACGATAAATTGGTGGAAATGGAAGAAATAAATCCTGAGTTTAATACCACAGATGTAGTACTGGTAGTAGGAGCAAATGACGTAGTAAATCCTGCAGCTAAAACGGATCCTGCTTCACCTATTTACGGCATGCCCATACTGGAAGTAGAGAATGCACAAAATGTGATTGTAAACAAACGTAGCATGAAAGCCGGTTATGCGGGCATCGAAAACGAGTTGTTCTATCGTCCGAAAACCAGCATGTTATTTGGCGATGCAAAAAAGGCACTTACCGAGTTGGTGAACGAAATAAAATCTCTTTAAGATGAAAAAAATATTATTGATTGTAGGCGGAATTATTCTTTTGGCTGTGGTTGCTCTGCCTGTATTGCGCTCTCAAACTAAAAAGCACAGCCCCGAGGCGGTGGTAACATTTAACAGCAACGGTTTTGATATGCAGGTCAACTATTGCCAACCCTCTAAAAAAGGAAGGTTGATTTTTGGCGAAAAGGCAGATGGTGCCTTGCAGCCTTATGGCGAGTATTGGAGAGCCGGAGCTAATGAGGCCACTGTGTTTGAAACCAAAACAACTATCAACTTTGGTGGTAAAATAGTACCCGCAGGTAAATACAACCTGTATGTATACCCTGGAAAAGACAACTGGGACATTTGCCTAGGTAGTGATTGGGACAGGTGGGGTGCAGCAGAGGCAGATAAAGCAAAGGAGCTGATACGAGTGAATGTACCCGCTGATAATAACGCTCCGCTTCAAGAGGTATTCACCATTTCTTTCGACCCTAGCGGTGCCCTTATTTTGCATTGGGATCAAACCAAAGTGATGGTGCCCGTGCTTCTGGCAGGATAGTTTAATTCTTAATGTTGAATGCTTAATTTTTAATTAAGGCAGTTTACTCATTTGAAAAAATAAGTATTCAACATGCATGCTTTTCTTTCCTTTGAATAAGTAATTTCAGGGTTTCACGTTTTTGCGCTGAAATGGAGATAAAACCTAAAATGAGTAAAATCATTTTTTTGTTCGCCTCAGTTGGCTGTACTTTGTACTATAAAATTCGGTTATGATACGTTTTGATTATTTAGAAGCCAATAAAGATAAATTTCGCGAGCAGTTTTTGATGGCCAGGCCATTTCCACACATTGGTATTGATGAGGTGTGCGAACCGGAGAAGGCCATTGAGCTCTACAACAGTATCCCCAATATTGAAACCAAAAGTGCTGATTACATTTTTGCAGCAGAGAAATACGAGAAATCAAAATTTTGGACCATGGGAGGTATTTTTCAGGAGTTGTACAATGATCTTACCTCTGAACGATTCAAAAACTGGCTGTGTTACGTGAGCAACGAAGATGTTTTTATTGACGATACCTTTTATGGTGGCGGTATTCACCAGGGCAAAAAAGGTAGTTTCCTTGATATGCATGCTGATTTTAACTACCATCCGCTCAATGACCACTGGTTTCGTAACCTCAACCTGTTGCTTTACCTCAACAAAGACTGGAAAAAAGAATTTGGAGGCGAATTGAAACTAGAAGATAGCCGCAACGGTGTAAAAACAGAGGTAGATGTACCTTTTAATCGCTTAGCCATTATGTTATGTCGGGGGTATACTTTGCATGGTTATGACCCCATCAACTTTCCGGAAGGGCAGTTCAGAACCTCCATTGCTTCCTATGCTTATACCCTGCACAACGAACCCACAGAATCATCACGCACCACTATGTGGAAAGTGAAGGAGGATGCCTCTTTCTTAAAGAAACTGGCTTCCAAAATATGGGTGCCTGCTGTAAAATTGAAGAGTAAGTTCACAAAGAGCAAAACAGCCGACCATTAACTTCTTTTTAAAGATATCCGAAAGACGAAATGAAAGTTTCGTCTTTTTTTGTTTCCTTTGATACATGATTATTTCACTTATAGTTGTTGCAGATGAACACAATGGCATTGGTAAAAACAACCAATTGTTATGTCACCTGCCTGCCGACCTGAAATATTTTAAACAAACCACAACGGGGCACCACATTGTAATGGGGCGCAAAACCTATGACTCTGTCGGAAAGCCATTACCCAACCGGGTAAATATTGTTATTACCCGAAACAGTTTATTGAGCATACCGGGGTGTGTGGTAGTGGCCGATTTGCAACAGGCTATCAGTTACGCTGCAGAGAACGGGGAAACAGAATTATTTATTACCGGTGGCGGAACCATCTACGAACAAGCTATAGGTATCGCCAATCGTATTTATTTGACCCGTATTCATCACAATTTTGAAGCAGATACTTTTTTTCCGGTTATTGAACCTACCATGTGGAAGGAGCTAAGTAGTGAATTCAATGAGCAGGATGAGAAGAATAAATACGATTACACCTTTCAAGTGTTGGAAAGGTTGAGTTAATCACTTTTCTGCGTCTCTGTTCATTTGAAACCCAAGTGTTTTGGCTGTAGGAAATCCTGAACTATAGCTTTCCATGTTTTTTTGGTCAACTGTAATGAAATTCACTGCTTCTACCGGAGGAGCTATCAAATCAAAGTTGAGGCAATAAAGCATGGCTTCTTCAATGATGCGCTGAATGCTATCTTCATTAAGTTCATGATGACTGATATCATTGAACAGAAAACTTAACGGTCTTTTGCCTTCTATAAAAAAGTGGTTGTCCTTGTTAATGAAAATGCGGGCTATCAAAATGCCAATGTCGTCCTGTCTGTTGTATTTAATGGAGTCAGAAAGGAAATTGTATACCTGAATAAGTCCGCAGTACTCGCGCATTTTATCCTCTTTGATGTAGGGGTGTTTGTTGATGTGGTGGTCTTCAGCAAAATCAAACACATTGGTATGC
>DATGWX010000108.1:0-6564 GCA_035299275.1 Bacteroidia bacterium | reverse complement strand
TGGATACGCCTGAGGTATTTAAAAAGAAACTGGAACAAGGCGGATTTCAGCAGGTGAAACACCTCGATATTTCAGCCAATATTAAACGCTCTGCCACACGCATTTTTTGGGGAGGCATCAGTATGTTTTTTATTGCCCATATTTACAAACTGTTTAATCCCAAGGTGCGCCATTTTGCACACAACCACTACAAAGCGTTGGTATGGCAATACCCTACTTTACGTAAGAAACTATGGGCTTACTGCATGGTTTACGCAGAGAAGAAATAAATCTCGTCTGCTTTTCCTGAGTATATATTTCGCGAAGCTAGTAGGGAAGAGTTTGTCAGAAAGTACGCATAGCTATGACAGCGTTCTCTTCTCAAAGTTGAATACATGAAAAAAAGGACTTGGGGCAATTATCTGAAAAAGGATGCCCGGTAAAAACTGATTTATTTAGCTTTCTTAAACGGTAAAGGAACGGTGATGGCTCTGCTATCCGCTTTTTTGTAATCCGACTGCTCTTTCGATTTGACGGTTTGCTTGGCTTTTTTGCCTTCGCGTTGTTGCTTGTCTTTGCTCATATCCCAAAGATAGGCTATTCTTACCGTATAGTATGACGTTTTTGCCGGAGCATTACACTACGGGCAACAACACAAAAAATGTTGTTCCTTCATTTTCTTTACTCTCCAGCCATAACTTGCCCCCGTGTGCCTCAGCGATAATACGGCAAATGGATAAACCCAACCCGTAAGATTTCTCTCCTTCCGTACCTTGTCGCTTAGCTGTGGTAAACATCTCAAATATTTTTGCCTGCAAATGTTCAGGAATACCTACACCATAATCTTTCACTTCAATAATAACATCCTGCTCATTCACTTTAACACTCACATCGATGCTGCTTCCTCTGGGACTGAATTTGATGGCATTAAAAATTAAATTACTCAGCACCCGTGAAACTTTCTCTGCATTAAAATTAAATACCTTTTCATTATCATCCTCCCACACTATGCGCTGGCCCTTCTCAGCAGCTCTGGGTCTGAGCATTTGCACTATGCTGGTTACCACTTCAAAGATATCCTCAGGTTTTTTTTCCATTGCTTCTTCTATACCCATGGTAGCCTCCAGCAACTCATTAATCAAAACAATGGTTGAATCGGAAGAGCTGTTAATCAACTCTACACTTTCATGCAACTTATCTGTTGGTTCCATATCATCCAACACCATTTTCGACAGCGCATTAATACCCCAGATAGGATTGCGTAAATCGTGCGCCACAATACGCATAATCTGATCTTTGTCCTTGTTGCGCTGTTCCAGTTCGGCTTTCTGAAGCTCTATGGTAGCATTCAATTCTGTAAGACGCTTCACAAACTCCCGTGTACGTTTGTAGATAAACACCACCCCTAATAAAATTGACACAACAAGTAAAACGGCACCAAACGAATACAGGAGCATTATTCTTTTTTGGCGAACATCTTCCTTTAGCGACTTATTTTCTTCCAAATGCTCCAGCAAAGCAAACTGTTGCTGTATATCGGCCTCTTTATTTAAACTGTTTTTCCGCACAACAGCATCTCTCTCCCCCACGTAACGGCTCAATAGGTCATACGCCTCTCTGTCTTTACCTGTTTTACTAAGGTAATCAGCCATGGTAAGTCTCCATTCATTTTTCACATCTGCAAAATCATACGTTACTAAACTTCTTTTCGCAGCATTCAATAAATCACCTGCCTGCGCAAGTTTGTTTTGCGTGATGTATAACCTTGACAAAGCTAGCAGCGAAAAATGAGCATCATGAATATCTTTACCGGGATGCATGTTAAGTTGCAAGTTACGCTTTAGAAACTCCTCTGCTTTTTCTAAGTTCCCTGCTTTTAAATATGCCTTACCCATATTTCCATACACTACCCCTATAGGAATATCTGCATCAAATTCTTTCGGGTGTGTAGATTCAGTCCTTCGTATAATAACTACTGCACTATCGTAATACATTAATGCACTATCCAACTCACCTGATTTAGCATAACATAAACCTATATTATTCATCAGCTCCTGCATGCGGTAAACGTATTTAAAATCCGTTTTACACTCTGCGGTTTGAGTAGCACAACCTCTGAAATAAGCGGCTGCTTTACGGTAGTTGCCTTCACGATAAAGCGACATAGCAATGCGGTAATTGTACTCACTTAGTGCACAATTGTTACTGTACCCTTCAATTTCTTTGCGTCCTTTAAAATAAGAGTGGTAGGCTTTTATAAAATCACCTAAACTAAAGTAAGCATCACCAATTGCAAAATAAGCATTGGCATAAGTTGTTGGGAAATACTTTATCGCTTTGGCATTGGCTATAACCTGAATTACACTGTCATTGTAAATAATTGCCTCTGCATACAGAAATGATTTCTGATAGAAAAAGGCTATTGCTTCATAGCGCAAAAATGTTTCCCGTATTCCGGGAGATTTCACCCTGTTGTAAACTGAGTCTACATAACCTATACCTCCCTCCAGTCCGCATTCCCCGCGATTAAAAGGAATGCGCTCAGGCAACATGGCCTGAACAAATGCACTATCTATGGGATAAGGCATTTGTTCCGACTCACGCGTAGCTGTTTTGCTACAGGAAAACAAAACTGCTGCTGCCCAAAAAAGAATAAAAAAAATGAAAAAATAGTGGTAGCGCATGGTCAGGTATCTGGGCCAAAAATAAGTTTATTCCTCAGTTTAAAAAGCGATTCGTGTGAATGTTTTACCTTCGCCATATCAGATACCATGGAACAAGCTATACTTCATACAGAAAGATTATTATTACGACCCGTTGAGGCTGCTGACCAACAAAAAATATTCGAAGGTTTTTCTCATCCTGAAGTAACCCGTTACTTTGACATTACCTACCCTACCTTTGAGTCAACGTCTGTTCAAATGGAATGGTATGCCAATAACCGAAAGGAAAACAGCGGGTATGCCTGGGCAGTATGCGATAAACACACGCAGGAATTTATGGGTGTTTTCAGCCTGTACTACATTAAACCCCAACACCAGCGGGCTGAGTTGGGTTACTGGCTGCTCCCTGCTTATTGGAACAAAGGATATGCAACAGAAATTCTCAGCGCAATTCTTCATCATGCTAAAACGGGCCTGAACCTGCACCGCATTGCAGCGGAAGTCGAACAGGATAATGCTGCAAGTATTCAGCTTTTGAGAAAAGTTGGGTTTGAACGTGATGGCACACTACGTGATTATGAAATAAAAAACGGCAGGTTTCAAGACCTTGAAATATGGGCCGTACTTCTGTGATATAATTGCACAAGAACTATGCTCAATAAAATCATTTCATTCCATACCGCTGCTAAAGGAATATTAATTATTCTTTCCATAATTCTGGTGTTCCATGCACTGGTATTAACCGGATTTATCCCTTTTGACATAGTATGGGGCGGCAGATTAAAAAGTCGGGGAGATATGTTGGTTTTTGAAAGTGTCTCTGTTGGTCTTAATCTGTTGATAGTACTTGTAATAGCCGGCCATGCAGGATACTTGCCATTATTGTTTAACAAAAACATATCCCGAATACTTATATGGCTTATGACAGGGCTCTTTTTGCTCAACACTATTGGAAATTTAATGGCCCTTAACCCGGTAGAGAAATTTATTTTCACCCCGCTTACCTTAGTGCTCACGATGCTTTGCTACAGGGTAGCGGATGAGAAAACTTAAAAATAACCCTTTAAATACGAGCAACTTTGAGCAAAGATGCTTACATTTGCAGTATCTTTATCTTTTTAGCCAAAGTTATTAACCAAAGCAGGAAAGAAAAGCAATGGTAAAACAATTAAAAGTAAACAATGGCAAGATCACAAGGAACATTCAGCAAGAAAGAAAAAGAGAAAAAGAGACTGCAGAAAAGAAAAGAAAAAGAAGAGCGCAAACAAGAGCGCAAGTCAACAGCCGTTAAAGGGCAAGCCCTCGAAGACATGATGGCTTATGTGGATGAAAACGGAAACATCTCCGACACCCCACCGGATCCCAAGAAAAAACGCGAGTACGACCAGGAAAGCATTCAGATTGGTGTAGAAAAACAAAAACCTGCCGATCCGAAAGACCTTATACGTAAAGGAAAAGTAACTTTCTTTAATCAGGCTAAAGCCTTTGGATTTATTAAAGATGACGAAACACAGGAAAGTGTTTTTGTTCACGCCAATGCCTTAATAGATCCTATCAAAGACAACGACAAGGTGCAGTTTGAAGTGGAGAATACCAGCAGAGGAACCAATGCCCTGCGTGTTAAAAAAATCTAACAGTAATTTATCAATTACTCTGGTGCAGCATCAGTAGTAAAAGGCTTACCAAAAGTTATCTTATATACTGAGTCTACTTTCACAGGGCTCTTACCATTCCACCACAGTTTTTCAGTTATTTCAGACCTGAAATCTGAGGTGTCACTTATTACCTCATAATGCTCTGTTGTACGCAAAAGAGTATCACCCAAGGCCACTGAATCGGAAGGAAAAAGGTAACTGACTCCTTTGTAGAACTCCCCTCCGTCAACAATATGACCATCTTCTGTTTGATAAACTACTGCATTGTTACGAAGACACAAAAAATTAGTTCCGTTCCAATAACCACAAGCCGGGTAACCTGTATGAACAGCCAGTATACGGTCCACATTTTTCAGCCCTTTATTGGTGTACAAACTCATACTTATCTCTCCGCTGTATTCTACGTTAATGGTGTCTCTATCGAGCGGGGAATGAGAATAATTGGCTACAGGAGTAAATTTATACTCATACAAGAGTTTGAAATCTCGCAGAATTTTCAATGAAAACACGAACGATGGTGCCTGATAACTATCTATATTTACCATGTACACTAACCCGTTTTCTTTTACCACCATGCCAGCAAGAAACTGGGAAGGCACGTACCCGAAGTAACGTTTACCGTTTAATGGAAAAGAAACCTTACACCAGTATCCGTATACCTTTTTAAAAATTGAATGGTGTTCCGTTACTTCAACCAAACGTAGCGTATCTGCATAAGATGTTGTTTTATGCAGCACTTTTGAGCGACCGTCAGGCTTGGCTAGTATACTTACATGTTTGGCCACAGGAAAATAATACCTGTCTTTTTCAAGAGGTAAATCAGATAAAGCCAACCCATAACACGTGGCTATGGTATCTGCATCACCTTGAGCAAAGGCAGTAAATGAGGTGCTGAATATTAGAATTATGAAAAGTGAACGGATGTAACCGGAAAGCATACTCAAATATAATTTATTGCTCAATATTTATTTCAGGGAAAAATTTGCTAATAAAGACTGTCTTACTGTACATTTGATATAGTTAATTTTTTAGCGCATGAAAAACTGTCTTCTTATCCTTCTTACTGTATTGCCCGCATTCAGTTGGGCACAAAGCAGCAAAATAATTCTTAACCACACACAGTGCAAAGATGCAGCGGTAGATATTTACGACAACTCCATAGACAATAAAAACTGGGGGCAATTGAGCGAAACAGGTATTGTGGCCTGGACCAGCAGCGGACTCCCGCTCATGATGCATACACTCATTTGGTTTGACCTGAGCGCTTTTAGTGCACAAAACAAAGCCAATATCTCTCCGACACAAATCAAAAATGCCACACTTCATTTGTACACCCCTGAGAACCCGGGCTTTGTTCCTCAAGGAAACCGCGGGAATAATACTTTTCAAGTGTTCCGTATTACCTCACCCTGGGATGAAAATACTGTAACCTGGGCAAAAAAGCCTGCATATGACAATTCTGTTGTAACCAACGTGCCTGACATTACCGTACAGTACAACACACATTTTACAGCGAACGTAACCCCACAGGTAAAAACAATGGCGGCCAACAACAACACCAACTATGGCCTGTACATTAAACTACTTCAGGAGGCCACCTACAGGAGTGTTGCCATTGCCAGCAAAGAACATCCTGATGTCAACCTTCGTCCGTGGCTGGAAATAGAGCTGTATGCCAACTCAAACACTTCTACCACCGATTTAACCGCTTACCTATCGAACCTGTTGGTTTACCAAAACAACCAGAAAGCCATCCAATGCAGTTTTATACCCGAAGAAAGCGGCAACGTTGAGGTGAGCATTATGAACACCTCAGGGCAGGAAGTGCTCAACAATACATCAATGGCTGAAGCCGGAAATACATTTGAAGCTACACTTAGTACAGATAAGCTGGCAGCAGGTATTTATTTTGTGAGCATTACTCAAAATGGCCGCAGACACTGCACTAAAATTCAGGTAAAATAATTTTTACCCGGTTTTATTTTCTTCATCAGAAAAAGCTTGAGTAGCGTTGGGTGCAATCCGGTTTAACTCATGTTGAAATAAGTCGGAGTCCAAGTCAACAACCACTTCATACAAATAATCAACAAGTTCTTTCTCTGGAAAATGATGACTGAAATCTTCTGTCTCCATACTTCGTTGCAATATACTACTACATACGAACAGAGTATGGAAAAGGTTTTAGCACTTTGTAAAAAAAAGAGATTTTTTAAAGCGGGTTACAGGTGCCGCATTGTGATGGATCCTGCTGTTCACCGGTAAGTTTA
>DATGWX010000107.1:0-4122 GCA_035299275.1 Bacteroidia bacterium | reverse complement strand
CATGGCATCGGCTACCTTATCTGCATTGGGTAACATTTCTTTCTCCAAACCATCGTTGAGTGGTACTGCCGGCACATTTACCGCACCAAGTGTTTGCACCGGTGCATCTAAATAACGGAAACAGTTTTTTGAAATACGTCCGGCTAAACTTTCAGCAAATGAATTGAGCAACGGCTCTTCCGTTAACACCAAACATTTACCGTGACGCTGGGTAGCAGCATACATCGCTTCTTCATCCACCGGATTAAGTGTGCGCAGGTCAATAATCTCTATACTGCCGGGAAATTTCTTTGCGGCTGCAGTAGCCCAGTAAACACCCATGCCGTAAGTAATTACACACATGGAATATCCTTCGTCCATCATTTCCTGTGAGGCACTTAACACGGTGCGTGCTTTACCAAAAGGAATCATGTAGTTCTCATCGGGCTCCATGGTTTTTGCACCTTCAGTCCCGGGGTTTTTACTCCAGTACAATCCTTTGTGCTCCAGCATCACTACCGGATTAGGATCATAGTAAGCAGATTTCATCAGACCCTTCATATCGGCTGCGGTACTGGGGTAAGCAATCTTAATTCCGCGTATAGTGAGCAAGGCTGATTCTACCGAACCGGAATGGTAAGGACCACCACCGCCATAAGCACCAATAGGTACACGAATAACGGCACTTACCGGATATTTACCCATGGTGAGGTAACAGCTTTTAGAAAGCTCTACCACCAGTTGGTTCACACCTGTCCAGATGTAATCAGCAAATTGAATTTCTACAATGGGTTTGGCACCAACGGCACTCATGCCCGCTGTTGAACCTACAATGTATGCCTCCTGAATGGGTGTATTGAACACGCGGTTGTCGCCATACTTTTTAGCCAGTGTAGCCGCTTCACGAAACACACCACCCAAACGTGCACCTACGTCTTGTCCGTATAGCAAACACTCGGGATGTTTTTTCATCAGTTCATCCACCGCATGCAAAGCAGCATCCACCATAATGATGGGCTCAGCACCTGCGGGTGAACGCTCCCCGGTTTCTTCAGTAACCGGTGTGGAAGCAAACTCGTGCAGCGTTAAAGTTTCAGGTGCCGGATTCTCAGCCTCGCAAGCCATTTTAAAATGTTGGGCTATTTTATCGCGGGCATTGTTTTCTATGTCGGCCAGTTCGTTTTCAGGAACACCAATGTTCTTTAATTCTTTTCTTAGTCGCGGGCGCGGGTCTTCCAATGCAGAGAGGGCCAAATCAGCATCTGTACGGTACCATTCTTTTCTTACGCCTGAAGTGTGATGACCCAACAACGGCACTTTCGCGTGCAACAAAAGTGGTTTGCGTTTTTCGCGCACATAGGCAATGGCTTCTTCCATCGCTTTCCATGATTCCACAAAATCTGCCCCGTCCACCCGCATGCGTTTCATGCCTTTAAAACCGGCTGCGTATTCGTAAGCATCCATAGCACGCATCTCTGCACTGTTGGCTGAAATGCCCCAGTTGTTATCCTGAATAAGGTACAACACCGGCAACTCTTTGAGTACCGCCATCTGCCAGGCTTCAGCCACTTCACCTTCCGTTACGGAACCATCTCCCAGAGAACACAATGAAATGGGATTACGTTTATCTGTAAGCAAACCCTGCGACTCCATGTACGCTAAACCATGTGCCATGCCCGTAGCCGGAATTACCTGCATACCCGTGGCACTGCTTTGGTGCGGCATTTTAGGAAAACCTTCACGGTTTAATGAAGGATGAGAATAATATGTTCTTCCGCCTGAGAAAGGATCATCTGCCTTGGCCAGCAATTGTAACATCAGCTCATACGGACTCATGCCCATGCCCAGCAACATACTTTCATCACGGTAATACGGAGCAGCATAATCGCACTCCAACAGTTGCATACCGGCAGCCAGTTGAATGGCCTCGTGCCCGCGGGAGGTGGAGTGAACGTACTTGGTTATGGGCCTGTTTGCCTCGTATATTTCTGCCATGTAAAAGGCATCACACATGTGCGCGTAGGCTTCCAGCAGAATTTCTTTCTTAATCATGAGTAAAAAACAAGCCGCAAGTTTACTAAAATATGCTGAGGAATACAGCTATTACACAAAAGCGCTTGTTATCAAACACTTGCAAACTACCTGTTTAAATGATGGATAATCAGCTATTTTTGCGGCATGCAAATAAAAAGAATAGCCTTGGCTTTTGCTTTTTCCCCCAGATTGGAAGCCAATCTGGCTGAAGCGTCAAGAATCCGTTCCCTGTTTAATGCGCATTTGTACCTCATTCACGTGGGTGAGTTCAGTTCGAATGACGAGCAATCGCTCACAAAGTTACTGGCAGCCCATAAGTTAAATGCTGAGAATACCAGCATAGAATGGAAACACGGCAACACCGTAGAAACTATACTGGAGTGTTGCAATGAAAATGACGTGGACATGCTTATTACCGGTGCCATGGAAAAAGAAGGTATGTTAACTTACCTGAAAGGTTCCGTAGCCCGTCAACTGGGTCGCAAAGCCGAATGTTCAGTACTTATGCTCACTGAACCCTCCGTTCATCCGCATGCATTTAAAAATATTGTGGTGAGCAGCAACAGTGAAGAAGAGGATAAAAACACCTTTGCATTAGAAATGGCTGTTGACTTTGCCAAAAGAGAGAAAGCCTCCATCAACATTATACACGAGGCCGATTACCATCGCATGGCACAACTGGGTAGCGACATAAAATCAGAGGATGACATCTCTACACTGAAGAATGACTTAATCTCTGAAGACCGCAAAAAATTAGACAACCTGCTATCCTGCACAGATTGCGGAGGAGTGCAAGTAAACTCTTTAAATCTGGAAGGTAAACCGGGTATAGCCATCAGCAACTTTGCACGCGAACACAGTGCCGACTTACTGATTATTTCTGCACCGGAAAATAAACTTGGTTTGTTTGACCGTTTATTTCAACATGACATGGAATACGTACTGGCTAATCTGCCTTGCAACTTACTCATTGTTCACAAACCTCATCTGAATTAAAAAACATGTCGAAGCTTGCCCACTCAGAAATGATTACACTCATATTGTCGATAGGCATTATGTTACTGATGGCGCGTTTTCTGGGAGAGCTGGCCCGTAAGTTTAAAATGCCTCTGGTGGTAGGTGAAATTTTTGCGGGCATTATTTTGGGCCCTAGCATTTTGGGTAGCTATTACCCCGCACTCAACCAATCTTTGTTTCCTTTACAAGGCAATGTACCAATTGCCTTAAACGGCATCACATCTATCTCCGTTATCATGCTGCTTTTTGTGGCAGGTATGGAGGTAGAATTAGCTATCATCCGTAAACAAGGTGCCACCGCTTTAAAAACAAGTTTTTTGGGGCTGGTGATTCCGATGATACTGGGCTTTTACGTAGCACATAATTATGCTCATTGGTTTGCTGATGGTCAACAACAAAATCTGGTATTCAGCTTGTTTTTCGGAACAGCCATGTCAATCTCTGCCCTCCCTGTTATTGCCCGAACGCTGATGGATCTTAAACTTTTTAAGACCAAAATAGGTATGATTATTATTGCATCAGCCATGGTAGATGATGTAATTGGCTGGCTCATGTTCTCCGTTGTATTGGCTTTGATGAAAACCGGTGCCGGCTCTTATGCTGTGTTGTATACCTTAGGGTTTACTTTAATGTATGCAGCCATTGTATTAACCGTTGGAAAAAAACTTATTGACAAGTCATTGCCTTGGGCACAAAAGAATTTTTCCTGGCCGGGTGGTGTTTTGTCAATCGCACTGGGTCTTAGTTTTATAGGGGCTGCATTTACTGAATATATAGGCATACATGCTATTTTCGGTGCATTTATTATGGGTATAGCCTTTGGCGATTCTGTACACATGAATGAAAAAACACGTGAGATCATCAACCAGTTTGTGACCAATGTTTTTGCTCCGTTGTTTTTTGTTTCAGTAGGTTTAAAAATCAACTTCATTGTAAATTTTGATTTGAATTTAGTGCTGCTGGTTTTATCGTTGGCTATTGTAACCAAATTACTGGGTGCAGGATTAGGTGCCTTGTGGGGCAAGCTTACCTGGCGCGAATCTGTTGCTGTTGGTTTTGGCATGAATGCACGGGGTGCCATGGAAATAATTC
>DATGWX010000106.1:0-16034 GCA_035299275.1 Bacteroidia bacterium | reverse complement strand
TAATCTGGTCTCAGCCGACTATGTATTTTTACTTGACCCATGGTGGAACCCGGCTGTGGAGAAGCAAGCCGAGGACCGCAGCTACCGCATAGGGCAAACCCGAAACGTGTTTACTTATAAATTCATTACCCGCAATACCGTAGAAGAGAAAATACTTAAACTGCAACAACGCAAACTGCAACTGGCCGAAAACCTGATTGAAACAGAGGAATCGTTTGTAAAGTCGCTTGACATAGACGAGTTGCTGGATTTACTGGCCTGATTTCTGAATTATTCACATCCCTTTCATGAATAAATTGTACACGGAGGCTTTCTTTTGTAGTAACATTGGGTTACATTTGTTAAAATACAATTTAAAAATCAGCACATGAAAAAAGCATTACTACTTTCATTTTCAATGGCATTGGCCACATTCACCTTTGCCCAAACAAGAACAGTTGACTTGTCAACAGAAGCTATCGTTTCACCTGACAGCCTTTTAAGCTCAACTTCCGGCACACCTATGACCCTTACAGCCGTTCTTAAAAACAACGGTACAGATTCTATTACAGTAGGTGATTCTATCTGGTATCAATTCATTATTACTGTAGGCAGCCAAAAAATTGTTGGTTTCCCTAGTGCCAGCAACCCCAATTCATTTGCATTAAAATCAGTACCAAGAACAATTGCTTCAGGCGATACCATGCACGTTACCGTAAGTATCAATATCTCTTTGAACTTTCTGGTATCAACCAACGTGAATATTGTTTTCATTGCTCATGCGTTGAACAGACCGGGTCTTGATTTCGAAGCATCAGCTACTTTGGCCAACAACCAAAAGACTAAAACTATTCCATGGTTAAACCAACACGGTTGGGCTGTAGGTATCAACGACCTTGCTGCCAACGAAACAAAGGTTTATCCTAACCCTGTAAAAGACGTGTTGCACATTGAGATTAACAACGATGAGCAAAAAGTATTAAGCATGTTTGACCTGAGCGGTAAAAAAGTGGAAGAAACCATGTTCTCTGAAAACAAATTAGACGTTAACGTTGCTGACTACAAGCGTGGATTCTATTTCTATGAAATTAAATCTAACAACGGAGCAGTAATTAAAACCGGTAAAATTTGTGTGAACTAATTTCAACACATTACCTTATAGAAAAGGCCTCCTTATGGAGGCCTTTTTTTTGCCTTGTGAGGTAAGAAAAAAAATAAAGATCTTCGTTAAACCAACGGGACCATAACGTATCCAATAATCCATGAATGCGATAGCAGCCACTGCCAGCGACAAAGAATTACTCGAAGCTTTCCGCCAGGAAAAGAGTCGGGCAGCGGCATTTGAAGCTATCATTAAGAAATATCAGCAAAAAGTATACTGGCACGCACGCAGAATGGTGATTGACCATGATGATGCAGATGATGTAACTCAAAACACCTTTATCAAGGCCTGGGAGAATCTGGAAAATTTCAGGGAAGAGGCCAAGTTATTTACTTGGTTGTTTCGGGTGGCCACTAATGAGGCATTGGCCTTTCTCAACAAAAAGAAAGCTTCTCTTTACAGCTCCATTGATGATGCAGCCAATGAATTGAGTTCAAAAATTACCCACGGTGATGGTTTCAGCGGCAATGAAATACAGCGTAAATTACAATTGGCCATACTTACCCTACCGGATAAGCAACGTGCGGTGTTTAACATGAAATATTTTGATGAGCTCACCTACGATGAAATGGCCGAAATAACAGGAACCTCGGTGGGTGCATTAAAAGCCTCTTATCACCATGCCGTAAAAAAGATTGAAATTTTTGTACAAAAAAGTTAAACCAAATCAACATCTGTTACTCTAATACTCAAATGAATACCACAAACCCGGATAAGCAGCAACCTCAATGGCCCAAGGAATCACCCTTTACGGTGCCCGATGGTTATTTTGATGAGCTTTCCGAAAGCATACTTTGCCGGATAAATAATACACTGCGGGAAGAAGTACCGGATTCCATGCACCTGCTGAAAGATGCTGCACCCCACTCCATACCTCAAAATTATTTTACTGAACTGCCTGAAAAAATATTGGCCCGAACAAGTTCAGCCAAACAAAAAGGGCGCATCGTTTACCTGAACATCATAAAATATGCAGCAGCGGTAGTGGTGATATCCGGAGTTGCACTTTTGTACTTGTTTTCAGGTAATCAAAGTACCTCCAACCAAGTAAGCATGGAACAACTGAGCGAAGATGAAATAACCACCTACCTGCTAAAAAATGCCGGGATTGAATTACTGGCTGAAGCATACACTGAAACCAAACCAACTGCAGAAAACAACACCGGCAATCAGGATAGCAGTGATGCCATTGAACAATACCTGCTGGAACATGTAGATGAATCAGAATTAATGGAGGATGATATATGAAAATGATGAAAGTTTTGATGAGCATTTTGCCCATCATGTGGACGGGAGCAATTATGGCTCAGGCACCTAAAAAAGAACGCGTAGAAGCCTTACGCATAGCCTACATTTCAGAACGTTTGCAACTTACCCCCGAGGAAGCAAAATTATTCTGGCCGGTTTATACTAAACTGGAAAACGAGATGAAGGAGTTGCGGAAGAAACACCGCATGAATGATGAGGAAACAACAGAATCCATCACCGAAGAAGAAGCGGATAAAAAGCTGAATGAGCTGATTGCTTTTAAAGAAGCACAGTTGGCCCTGGCTAAAAAATACCAGGTGGAGTTAAAAAAAGTTATTCCGGCCACCAAAGTATTGTTGCTGTATCGTGCTGAAGAAGATTTCAAAAAGGAATTGTTAAAAAGAATTCGTGAAAGAAGAGGCGCTCGACCTGGTGCACCCGCACCGGGAAGGTAACGCCAGTGCAATTAGGTTAAAGGGGGATTTAGGTCCCCTTTTTTATTCCCCACCACCAGGTGCGCAGGTGCAATGTACGGTACAGGTAAAAACCCAGGCCTATATTGGTAAGGGCCATCATCACAGCCCGTATAACAATACTGGCAAACAAGGCGTAGGTTGAAATAAACATTAATCCGCTAATGGTAGCGGCCAGCAGCATAGTGGCATTAAAACGGGAAAGCGCTTTTTCATTCCCCGAGGTAACCATTAGAATATTAACTGAACCCGCCCATACGTTAACCAGTTGTGCTGAACACAACACCAATAACTCCAATGAATAGTCTCCGTAAACGCTACCCATCAGCGATAAAATTCTGGCAGGAAAAATCAGTATCACTATAAAAATGAATGCCGATAGCAGTGTAAGCATGCGGGAGTTTTTGTCCAGCAAACTTTGCAGTTCCTCCTTTTTATTCCGGTGCAACAACTCTACAAATTTTGGGGCAATATTGTAATTAATTACTTGCAGGGGCATGGATACCAACCTGGACACAGTAAACAACACCGCATACACACCTGCCAGTTTTTCATCATGAAAATAGCTGAGAAAAAACAAAGGAATCTGGTGGCTCACATTGGCCGCAGCAGCAGAAACAAATAAGGGTGCAATAATTTTAAGCATGGAAGAGTAACTTTCGGGAAGCTCATCTTCCTGCAGGGCATCTACCTTATCCCAATAAGCCACAGAAAAAAGTGTAGAGAGAATAAACGTGAATCCTATTGCCGACAAATGGGCCCATAAAGGATTGAGCAATGACGAGAAAGTATAGTGCAGTAGTATAAGCACCAGCAGGGCAAACAAACCATGAGAGGCCAGAGAAAGAAAATTAAATACCTTTAGCTTTTCCCGTAAACGAAGGTTCTCCTGCAAAATACTGGATATGCTAAGCACCAACAGTACCGGTGCCGTATAAAATATTACCGATGCATACGAACTGTCGAAAAATGACTCAGCCACCCGGACTGAAAATACCATCAGCAACAGAGACAAAACTGAGGCTAACACAATGCCCAGCCTCAGTACACGCAACACCGATGCATTGTACAATGCAATGTGTTGCTGTTGGTACAACTTAGCCAGATTTCGCACCATGTATTGTTTGAGGCTACTGTTCACCGCAACTTCCACCAAGCCCCAAATGGAAAACAGCACCGTGCAAACTCCCAACACATCAGCACCGTAGTAACGCGAGACCCACCAGGTAAAAGCAAAACCGGCCGGAACCGATAAACTCCTGAAGAGTATAAACAGGACACCACCTTTTAACACATCCCTGAAATGGATATCCTGAATACGTTTATTAAGCAAGGTTTTTAGTGGCATTCCATTCAAAAAAACGCAAAAGCGATTGTAATAACAACAAAATGCTGAGTAGCTTTGCCAAAATGATTACCCACAGGCAACTATTTCTTCAACACCTGGCTCAAACCACCGATGCTCCGCTAATGTTAGAAATTGAGCGGGCTAAGGGGGTGCATTTGTTCGATACCAATGGCAAGTCATACCTTGACTTGATTTCAGGTATCGGAGTGAGCAACGTGGGGCACAGACACCCGGAGGTACTCAAAGCCATACAGGAGCAACTGGACAAATACATGCACCTGATGGTTTACGGAGAATACATTCAGGCCCCGCAAACACTATTTGCAAAAGCCCTGACCGATGCTTTGCACCCTACACTTAACTCCTGTTACTTTGTTAACTCCGGTGCTGAGGCAACCGATGCGGCTATGAAGCTGGCCAAACGCTTTACCGGAAGAACAGAGCTGGTAGCTTGTTACAATGCTTACCGCCCCCTGCTGCCGGATATCAATTTTATTCATTTTAATACGACTGATGACCTGGCAAAAATAACCTCGCGCACTGCTGCTGTTTTTATAGAACCCGTTCAGGGAGAGGCGGGTTATTTACCTGCTGAGCAAGCCTACCTTCACGCACTCCGGAAACGTTGCGATGAAACGGGCACCTTACTGATTTTTGATGAAATACAAACAGGTTTTGGCCGTACGGGAAGTTTGTTTGCTTTCCATCAGTACAAAGTAGTACCCGACATGGTGCTGCTGGCCAAAGGTATGGCAGGCGGAATGCCCATGGGCGCTCTGGTTGCCCCCCACCACATAATGCAAGCCTTCTCATTCAATCCTATTCTGGGGCACATTACTACGTTTGGCGGCCATCCGGTTAGCTGTGCAGCGGCCCTGGCCACACTGAAAATATTACAAAGCTCCAACCTGATACAACAGGTTGCCGCAAAAGAAGCCTTGTTCAGAAAACACCTGCACCATCCGGCCATTCAATCTATTACAGGTAAAGGTTTGATGTTGGCCCTTGACTTAGGAAGCTTTGAACAAAACAAAAAAATTATTGACCGTTGCATAGCTGACGGACTCATTACGGACTGGTTCCTGTTTGCCTCCCACAAAATGCGCATTGCTCCCCCGCTTATTATCTCTGAAGAAGAAATTATACAGTCGTGCGACATTATTGTGAAGAATATAAATGCTGCATAAATTTTCTCTGCGCATTAAACCAATTATATTTGACTCACTCTTACGTAAAATTAAAACACATCCTTATATGAAAAAGTACATGATGCTATTGGCAGGAGGCCTGTTAATCTCCGGAAGTATTCTGGTTACCTCTTGCAACAGAGACAAAGAAGAACTGGAAGAAATTTTTGAAGCAGCAGAAGACCATGCGTTGATGGAAGGTGAATTTTCCAATGTAAATGATTGGACCGATAACCAGGCGGATGATAAAGGTTTTGGCAAGGCCAATGTTTCCATCTTACCCGGTTGTGCTCAGGTTTTCACTAACATGACCGGTAGCCCCAAAATACTGGAAATAACTTTTTACGATTCGGCCAATACGGCTAACAACAACGCCTGTTTGTGTAATGATGGCAACTACCGCAGAGGTAAAATCCGCTGTGAGTTTACAGGAGCCTACCGCACGCAAGGCTCTCAAGCCATCATCACTTTACAGAACTATTTTGTAAACGACATTCAATACACCGGCACTCGCACCATCACCAACTTGGGCAATGCCAGCGGCAACTTTAAATATTCCTACACCGTAACCGGTGGAAGCGCCATTACACCTGAGGGTACCGTAACCTGGTCAACTGTGGGTGAGATAGAACGTGTTGAAGGAGAAGGCACCATAAATCCTTTTGATGATGTGTATCTGTTAAGAGGAAGTTCCAATGGTGTAAGCAGAAAAGGAAATAACTTTACCGTTAGCACACTTACCCCGCTCAAGAAAAAAATAGGTTGCCCGCGCATTGTAAGCGGAAAAACAACTGTAACCAACTCATCGGGCAATGCTATGGAACTTGACTTTGATCCCCTTGGTGGTGAAAACTGCGACCGCATAGCTAAAATTACTTACAAAGATCGCACAAGAACCATCACACTCCGATAACACTCATCAGGAATTACCAAAAAGCCCCGCTCAACGGGGCTTTTTGGTTTTAGTGTAGTATCTTGCAGACCGATGCAATTGAGCAAAGGCGTGCAGTACATGATTCAGGCAACGGTGTATTATGCCGGCATGAATTTGTGCATTAAGTACCTTAACCACATTCCTGCACATCAGATTATTTTTGTCCGTTCTGTTGTTACCTTCTGCATCACGTTTTACCTCATCAAAAAACAAAATCTCAATCCCTGGGGAAATAACAAAGGCTGGTTGGTATTGAGAGGAGTTGCGGGTTTTGCGGGATTATTCTGTTATGTGATTACTGTACAGCATATGCCCTTGGCCAGTGCTGTTACTATCCAGTATTTATCTCCCGTGTTCACACTCATCATCGCACACTTTATGTTGGATGATGAACTGAAATTGCGCAACTGGATATTTACATTGATTTCCCTGAGCGGAGTGTTTTTGGTGAAAGGTTTTGACGAACGCATCAGTCAGGTGATGTTGGGTTTGGGTGTATTCTCTGCATTAATGTCGGGGTTTGCTTATTCCTGCATACGCAAGGTGAACCAATCAGACCATGCTCTGGTAATTGTATTTTATTTTCCGCTGGTTACTTTACCCTTTGTAGCTCCGTATAGCCTCACCCACTGGACCACTCCCACCACAACCGATTGGTTATTGTTGATTGCCACCGGAATTTTCACACAATTCGGCCAGTACTTTATGACCAAGGCCTATCAACTGGAAAGGGTTTCAAATGTTTCTATACTTACTTACCTGGGCACACTCTATGCTTTAGCGATAGGCTACCTGTTGTTTGATGAAAAATTTTCGACCATGAGTTTATTGGGGATGACACTGATTATTGGAGGAGTTGTGCTTAATTTGCTGTTATCAGAATACAAGAAAAAAAATGCGCATGCATCGACTGAAAAATGAGTGGCTGGAAATAATGGTAGCTGATAAAGGTGCCGAATTGCAAAGCATATTTTCCACCGTACAAAACAGAGAATGTTTATGGCAGGGTGATGCTGCATACTGGAATCGCAAGGCACCCGTTCTTTTTCCCTTTGTCGGGAAATTGAAAAACAACCGGTACACACATAAGGGTGTAGAGTATTCCATGAGTCAGCATGGGTTTGCACGTGACATGGAGTTTACCCTACTTCAACAATCACATAATCAACTGCACTACTCTACCGATTTTAATGAAGAAACATTAACGATATATCCGTTCCGGTTCAGACTGGAAATTATTTACACGTTACACGAACACACCATTACCTGTAGTTGGAGAGTACATAACATTGGCCATGAAGAGATGTATTTTTCCATAGGTGCACATCCCGGCTTTTTCTGTCCCTTCCATGACCATGAGTATTTAACTGATTTTTACCTCGAGTTTAGCGAGGCTGAAACTACTGAACGCTGTTTATTAACCGAAGGAATATTTAACGGTCGAACAGAAAAAGTATTTCAGCACAGCCATACAATTGAACTGCATGACGACCTTTTTCTCAAAGATGCCATTGTACTAAAACACATCAATTCATCACAGGTAACACTAAAAAGCAAAAGGAATAATGCACATAGTGTTGGCATGGCCTTTAACAACTTCCCTTATCTGGGCATATGGAAAAAACCGGGAAGTAATTTTTTGTGTATTGAGCCCTGGCATGGGCTGGCCGACAACAGCTCACAAACAGGTGATTTGACAAATAAAGAAGGCATTTTATCTTTGTCTCCCTACCACCATTTTGAAACATCATACACCATTAGCATATCTTAATTTTATGAAAAAAATTATCCTATTCATTTTTTTACTCTCAGGCATAGTTTCCGCCAATGCACAAAGTATGTTTTTTCCTGAAGCCTGGACCGGCCGTTGGAAAGGTAACCTGAACATTTTTACTAAAGATGGCGCAGTAAGTACGGTACAGATGAACATTGTACTGGAAAAAACATCAACCCCCAACAATTATTCATTTATAATTATTTACAAACAGGGTGAAAAAGAAGATGTACGCAATTACACTTTACTCAAAGACACTGCTAATGCCGGGCACTTTATTACCGATGAGCACAACAGCATCAGAATAAACGATTATCTTTTCGGCAGTACACTCATCAGCCAGTTTATTGTTGAAGGGCAGCTGCTAACGGCAGTATATCGTTTTGAAAAAGAAAAAATTGACTTCACCATCATTGGCACCAATGCCGTACCCACCGGCAGCAGCGGAGGAAAAGACAAAATTCCTGTGGTGAAAGATTTTGAAATAATGAACTACCAGAATGCTATTCTGGAAAGGGTAAAACAGTAACTACCGGTTATACAAATCGCGAATGGCAACAGAAGCTACCGTGCAACCGAAAACTGCCGGCATATAACTGATGGTGCCCACAAATGATTTTTTATTCTTCCCTTCAGTAAGCACCACCTGCGCTTCCTCCATTTTTTGTTCAGCTGAGAATACTGCTTTAAAACCTGAACGTACACCCAGTTTATGCAAATATTTTCTTACGTAACGCGCCAGTTTACAACTGTGTGTTTCTGAAATATCCACTACCTGAATTTGTGTGGGATCAACTTTTGACCCGGCTCCCATTGAACTCACCAAAGGAATATTTCTATCCATACAGGCCTTAATAAAAAACACTTTGGGTGCCAACGTATCAATACAATCTAAGGCATAATCAAACCTGGTTCCGTTCAGGATTTCATCCGTGCGGGTGTCCTTCAGGTACTCGGGGATTACGGTAAGTTCAAGCTCGGGATTAATATCCAGTAAACGTTCGGCCAATACTTCAGCCTTTATTTTTCCTTCTGTACTGTGCAATGCCGGAATTTGTCTGTTGCGGTTAGTAGGATCAACCGTATCAGCATCGACAATGGTCATTTTACCAACACCGGTGCGGGCTATCATTTCGGCTGCAATGCCTCCTACTCCGCCAAGTCCTACCACCAGCACATGCGAGTTCACTAATTTTTCCAGCTTTTGCTCTCCCAAAAGCACTTGCGTTCTGCCCATCCACGGGCTGATTGGTTTTCGGTTTGTACCCATGCGGCAAAGGTAAATATTCCCGACTTATTCATGTGACTGATACAATTTTCAGAAAAAATTTTTCTCCTGCTTTTGTATATCTTAGCGGCATTAAACTAAAATATGAGACTGCCCCACACCATTGGTTTCCGACTAATGACCCTTTTGCTACTTTACACTGCAACGGCAGCGGCACAGTATCCTGACAGTCTGATGCATGTACTGAAAAGTTACCGGCAAAATGACACCACCAAAGTAAACCTGCTCTCTGATGTTTCCTTGCAATTTCAGTATGTCAATATAGACAGCATGATGTTGCTTGCACAGCAAGGATACACTTTAGCTGAAAAACTAAAGTACCGGAAAGGAATGGCCGAATGCCTTAAACTGCAGGGTATTGCCAATTACAACCTCGCCAATAATGATACAGCTTTAGTACTCTACCACAGAGCATTAAAAATTGCCGAGGAAGACAATCTGATTAAAATGAAAGGGGCCATATACAACAACATGGGCGTTGTATATGCAGAAAAGGGACAACTGCACAAAACTATTGCCTACTATGAAAAAAGTTTAGCCATCAGAAAACAGGTAAAAGATATGTCGGGCGTAGGATCATCTTACAATAACCTGGGCAACACTTACCTTACCTTGGGTGATTATGAGAAAGCACTAAGCAACCAACTTAAGGGACTCAAAATAAGGGAGGAATTAAATGACCTGCGTGCAGTTGCCAACAGCAACAGCAACATCGGCAATTCTTATTTCAGGATTAAAAAATATGACAAAGCCTTTGAATACCATGTTAAGGCTTTAGATATCAATAAAAAGCTAAACAACCAATACGGAATGGTACTGGACTATCTTGATTTAGGGGCCATACATTACGAAACAAAAGAGTACACAAAGTCAAAAGAATACTTTGAGAAAGGCTTGGCTTTAGCTGAAAAGATAGGAATGATGCAAAATGTATCCGTTTCATTGTCCAACTTGGGTGAAATCAGCCGCATTCTTAAAGAGTATGACAAGTCCATTGACTATTACCGCAAATCATTGGCTATTTGTCTTCCGGCCGGGGACATGTTGCTTGCCGCCAGCTGCTACAGCGGCATTGGTTACGGCCTGGTACATACAGGCAAAACAAACGAGGGCATTGCTTTACTAAAAAAAGGGTACAACATCTCCCTGCAACACCCGGACATAGTAACTAAGATAGCCACTGCTAATTATCTGTACCAATCTTTGGAGAAAACAGGTGATTTTAAATCTGCTCTGCACTACCTCAAAATAGCTAAAGCTTTTGAAGACTCCCTCGACAATGAAAATGATTTGAAAAAAATTCAGGAAATAGGGTTTGAATTTGAACTGAACAAAAAAGAAGAGACCATAAAATCGTTGATGAAAGAACGGGAGTTTGAAAAGCAACGGGCCAACTTAAACCGTAACCTCAACTATGCATTTAGTCTGGCAGCTGTTCTGGCATTGGCATTCATCTTTATGCTTTACCGCAGCCGTGGAAAATCCAGAAAATACCTCGAGGTAACCTCTGCCCAGAACAATGAAATAAGAAAACAAGCTTCTCAGCTTCACGCATTAAATGAGATGAACAATAAAATGTTCTCGATTATTTCGCATGATTTACGTAACCCCATCGCCACATTGAGCAATGTGCTGTTGTTAGAATCAGAGAACGTAATAAGTGCTGAGGAAAGCAAAAATATGCAGCAAAGCCTTTCTTTACAGGTAGGCTCCATCAGCCTTTTGCTGGATAACCTGCTGCTGTGGTCAAAAGAGCAGATTGAGGGCAAAACAGCTCCCAAGCCCGAAACAATACTCCTGAATGACACCATAAAAAACAATGTGCAACTCTTGTTTGAAATGGCCCGACAGAAAAATATTTCCTTCATCAATAACGTAACCGAAGATATTACTGCATTTGCCGACCGTACACACGTAGATATTATTTTACGAAACGTGTTGGCCAATGCTGTTAAATTCAGCCATAAAGGAGGGAACATTACTTTAGATACCCGCATTGAAGACAACACGGTTACCATATACGTTAAAGACGAGGGTACAGGCATGAGCGAAGAAACCCTTCGTAAACTACTTAACCCTGAAGAAGATTCCTTTTCCAGCAAGGGCACATCCGGTGAAACAGGAAGTGGCCTGGGCTTGCAGCTTTGCTCCCAATATGCCACATTAAATAATGGCTTTATCCGTTTTGAAAGCGAAGAGGGAAAAGGCACCACCTGCAAGATAACGCTCCTGTATACAGGCTAATCTCACCGGATAGCTTAGTGGCTGATAACTAATAAATAAGAACACAAACACATCAAATAAATAGACTTTGTGCGCTTATAGTGTTACTTTTGCAGCAATGTATCAGGCTCAAATTCCCAAGCGCTCAGAAGTAATGTTATTTCTGGGCAAAGAAATAGAACAAACTGCTAACCAATACCTGAAGCCAATAGAAACCAACTGGCAGGCCTCAGAACTGCTTCCGCTTACTTCAGATACTACGTTTATCGAAGATTTAAAAACCATACAGGAACAGGCACAGAATTTATCCTATGATTTACTGGCCGTTTTGGTAGCGGATACCATTACCGAAGAAGCTCTGCCCACCTATGAAACTTGGATTGCCGGCATAACCGGATTTAATCAGGTAGAAAATAACGGTTGGATGAAATGGCTGCGCGCCTGGACAGCTGAAGAAAACCGCCACGGAGACGTACTTAACCGCTACCTTTACCTGTGCGGCCGTATTAATATGCGGGAGTTTGAAGCCTCTACCCAGTATTTAATTGCTGATGGTTTTAACAACGGTGCGGCAACCGATCCTTACAGAAACTTTGTGTACACCAGTTTTCAGGAAATGGCCACCAATATTTCGCACCGCAGGGTAGCCAGCTTAGCCAAACAACAGGGCAATAACATGCTTTCTAAACTGTGTGGTTTGGTAGCGGCTGATGAGGCCCGACATGCCAAAGCCTACAAGTCATTTGTATCCCGCATACTTGAAATAGACCCCAATGAAATGATGCTGGCTTTTGAAGACATGATGCGTCAAAAAATTGCCATGCCTGCTCAATGCCTGCGTGAACTGGGTGATAAACTTAACACCTTCTCTTATTTCAGTGACGCGGCTCAACGCCTAGGCGTGTATACAGCAACTGATTACACAGATATTCTGTCTTCACTTATTGAGGAATGGAAAATTGATGCCATTACCGGATTGAATGAAAATGGTGAAAAAGCAAGGGATTACCTGTGCAAATTGCCTGACAGACTGAAACGTATTGCCGAACGCATTAACACACCGGTTACCGAGTACAAGTTCAACTGGATTCTGGCCTAAAACAGGCCTTTTACTTCCTCACTGTAAAAGACAGGCACCTGTAAGCCAAGTCCGTGTTTGGCATTCAGTTGCTCAATCAGGTATTTGCACAATTCAGGAGAATACCGCTCATCATGCTGGTGCATGAAAAAATAACAACGCTCTAATCCTGCTTTTAACCACACACCTATTCGTTCTACCCAGGCGTCAATGCGGGTATAATCTGTAGGATGCAAGCCATTTCCCACGAACCGAATAAATGCCTGAGGTGTGGTGAGGTTCATGTGCAAAGCGTCTCTTCTGCCTGAAGTATCGGTAATTACTGTTCCCGTATTCAACTCCTTTAAATAATCAAACGACTCTGTTGCATTTTGAGGTTGCAACCATTCTTTCTGCCTGTACTCTACAAACAAAGTTATATCACGCGGCAACGACTGAATAAACTGCTCTATAACCGGCTTGTACTTGGGGCCCATACGTGGCTCAGGCATCAGAAATAAAGGCCCCAGGCTATTACCCAACTCGTAAATTGCATTCAGGTAATGATCCAACTCAGCCGCTACGTTTTGCAACCTTTTGCGGTGCGTAATTACTTCAGAAAATTTAGGGCAAAACAAAAAATCATCACCCACCGTATCCTTCCATTTGCGTATGCCCTGCGGAGTAGGCAGATTGTAGTACAGAGAGTTGAGTTCAATGGAATTAAACTGCCTGGCATACACCTTTAAAAAATCGGCTGATTTGGTTTTGGGCGGGTAAATTTTACCTACCCAATCGGGGCGCCCCCACTTGGCACAACCTACGTATACACGTGGTTTTTCGCTCTTTCGGGCAGCACTTAAAACAGCTGTAGTTAAAGGTGCATCCGGTGGTAAAGTAAAATCTACCTCAGCAATTTGGGCTGTTTCAATTCGTCCAAAGTCCATTTTTTCTTTCAAAGATATTAGAAGTAAGCCTATTTTTGACGCATGATTATCTATGGTATTAAAAACTGCGACACCATGAAAAAAGCGTTCGACTGGCTGGAAGCACAGGAGTCGGATTACTCTTTCCATGACTATAAAAAACACGGCATCAGCAAAGAAAAGCTGAATGAGTGGCTCACTAAACTGGAAGTAACACAACTCATCAATACCAAAGGCGTCACTTTCAAAAAACTTACTGAGGCTGAAAAAATATCCATTAACAATAAGCTGGCGGCCATTAACCTGATGATGGAAAAACCTTCCATGATTAAACGCCCGCTGGTGGAATACGATAAAGGCATTTTGCTGGGATTTAATGTCGAAGAGTGGGACGCACAGCTTCGTTAAAATAAGCGGACTACTTCATGTTGCTTCTGATTTCAATACAGCCATCTCACTCTGAGCGGAAAAATAGTTTAGTTAACTTATGCAAAAATCTAAACAGGTAAGTCTGTTTAAGCACGCCAACCTGCTACCTGTTGTTCACTGGTATTTATTTTTCACGCTTATTAAACTCTGAAAAAAAGCGTAGCTTTAATCATGCGTTTGATGTTGAGGAAATCATATTACGTGTTTTGCTTTGCTGCAAATCTGCGTGGTGCTCTTCTTACTGCATGTTTTATGCTGCCAGTTGCTTTGCACGCTCAGCAGCCCGCTTATTCTATTCTGGGTGATGAGGTGTTCAGGGGCATTCAGATTTATGATGTGATACAGGATAAAGAACTGAACTATTGGTTTGCCACCAACGAAGGACTTTATCTCTATGACTATTACACCTATAAAAAAATTGAATGCAAAGAGTCAAAAAGCAACTCAGTTTTTAATTTTGTAATGGATAAGTATGGCGCCATTTATTGCCATAACCTGAACAACCAGATTTTTCAAATCAGAGGTAATGTCTGTCACCTGTTCTACGAAATGGCGGGGGATGAAGGCAAGGCCGATGTGAGCTTATCCATTGCAGATAATGATCACCTGTTGATTGGTGCCGGAAAAATTATTGTACTGGATAAAAGCGGGAAAATTATCACCCGCAGAAATGTAAGCGGGCATTACCTGGGGCAAGCCTTTACAACAGATGATGGGAGCATTCAGTTTCACATGAACGGCTGCGATTCAGTGATGATTTACTCCGGAGGAAAGTTTTCACAACAACGCTTACAACTTTCGGGTGCCTGGCTGAACAACACAGCTGTTTTAAAATTCTTCCGCATACAAGATGTTTGTTATGCACTTGACATGAAATCAAAAGCATTATTCAGCTACCGCCCTGCCGACTTTACACTCACTCCCTTACCCAAAAACAGTTTATTTGACCGGGGCGGAGCCGTGCGTATTTACGAAGCCGGGAATGAAATATGGGTAGCCGGTACCTTGCCCGGAGTGGTATTTTTCTCTAAAGAGCTGAACCAACCCTTGAGTAACTTCTATTATGAAGATTATTTTATTTCTGATGTATACAAAGACAGGGAAGGCAATTATTTACTGAGCACTTTTGATAAAGGTGTTTTAGTAATCCCTGATTTAAGAGTGCCGGGTGTTATTCACTCTTTTCGTGACGACCCTGTTACCGCTTTGTATAGCGATGAAACCACAGGACTCATTCTGGGCACATCCAAAGGACAGCTGATGAGTTACAGAGAAGGGAAACTGAGGCAACTGAACAGTGAAGGTATGCGCCCCATTGAAGCCTTGTATGGAAGCCCAAAAAGTGATCTAGTGCTATTTGATGACGGACAGGTACGTGCCTATAATAAACGAACAGGAAGTATACTAACCATTTTTGAAGCCTCATTGAAAAATGTAGCCTTTGTAAACGAACACGACTACTTTTTGGGTACCAATTACGGCATAGTTAAAACTACATGGCTGGGAAAAGATAAATTTACGCGGCAATTGATAAAAGGAATAAGTACCCGTACCTACTCCATGGTATATCATGCAGCCAGCGGAGATCTTTATGCTTCAACAGCTCACGGCTTGTTCAGAATTACTTCCTCAGGTGAAATTGAAAAAATATATTACCGGAATAAACCCGTTTTTTCGGAGCAACTGTATAATCACAACGGACAAATATTTGCCATTACGGGAGCAAACGGCATATTAGTCATAGAAAAAAATCGCGTTACACAAACCATATATCCTATGGTAAACGGTGAACCTGAAAAACTCAAACGTCTCATTGTATATAACAACACTATTATTGCTAATTCTTCCAGCGGGCTGTATCAATTCGACCTGAATGGAAAGCTTTTGAGGCCGCTGCATATTGCTTCGGGTATAGCATCAAAAAAAATAATCAGCTTCACTTTACATAACTCCGAGCTTTGGGTGAGCCATGCAGGCGGAGTACAAAAAATTAATCTCGATTACCA
>DATGWX010000105.1:0-3802 GCA_035299275.1 Bacteroidia bacterium | reverse complement strand
ATAAAGTGGTGGCTTTGGCGGGTATCAATATTAAACTTGGCCAACCGCACAGCTGAGAAAACAGCTACCAGCAAAGCCACGTATTTGGTAATGGAAACCGAGAACGGTACCAGGCTCCATTGATCGGCTTTCTCCAGCATTTTCATCAACAGAAAAGCAGGGGCCACACCAAAACTAACCACATCGGCCAGTGAGTCGAGTTGCTTGCCCAGCTCAGAGTGTACGTGTAGGGCACGTGCGACAAAGCCGTCAAAAAAATCGCATACGGCAGCGGCTAAAATAAACAACGAGGCATACACCCAGTTGTCATACCCCATAGTATCGGGAAATACAAAATTGATGGCTATACAACCGCACACTAAGTTAAGGGCGGTAACGGCATTGGGAATGTTTTGGCGTATGGTGTTCAAAGTGCTTACGAAGTTAAAGCTAAAACGGGTTGGTTGGTGGTATAGAATGCCAACACCTCGTCCAGTATTTGATGCAGTTCAGGGAGATTATCTGCTGATACTAAGCGGGTGCGGTACTGTTTAAAGTGGTTAAAGCCCTGGAAATACTGCGCATAATGCCTGCGCATTTCAAAAACGCCTGTTTTCTCTCCCTTCCACTCACATGATTTTTGCAGGTGAATGCGGCACACGTTTACACGGTCGTTAACGGTGGGCCCGGGCAAAGTTTCACCCGTTTTTAAAAAGTGTTTAATCTCATTAAACACCCAGGGGTTGCCAATGGAGGCGCGGCCAATCATTATACCATCTACCCCGTAGCGGTTTTTGTATTCCAGTGCTTTTTGCGGGGTATCAATATCTCCGTTACCAAAAACGGGAATGTGCATGCGTTGGTTATTTTTCACAGCGGCAATCAGGCTCCAGTCGGCCTCGCCTTTGTACAGTTGGGCGCGGGTGCGGCCGTGTATGCTCAGGGCTTTTACACCCACATCCTGCAAACGCTCGGCTACTTCTTCAATATTTTTAGTGGTATCGTCCCAACCCAGGCGGGTTTTAACGGTAACGGGTAATTTGGTAGAACGCACTACGGCTTCCGTAAGGCGCACCATTAAGTCAATGTCTTTAAGTACAGCTGCACCGGCACCTTTGCACACCACTTTTTTTACGGGGCAACCAAAATTAATGTCCACCAAATCAGGTTGGGTAGCATCCACAATTTGTGTGGCCAGGGCCATGGCTTCCTCATCACCGCCAAATATCTGAATGCCTATGGGGCGTTCGTAGTCAAAAATATCCAGCTTGTGTCGGCTTTTAATCGCATCACGAATGAGGCCTTCGCTGGAAATAAACTCGGTGTACATCAAGTCGGCCCCGTTTTGTTTGCACACATAACGGAATGGCGGGTCACTCACATCCTCCATGGGTGCAAGCAGTAAAGGAAATTCTCCCAATTCAATATTCCCGATTTTTACCACCGTGCTTTGCTTATTTTTGCGGCACAAAGGTAAACAAAATGCACATAGAATCAGCCCGTTCTCCGCTTCCTTCGCGTATATTTATGCAACTGGCCGGCTACACCGCGGCTTGTTTTGCGGGTTCCTATTTGCTGGCCTTAGTATTGGTGCAGCCTGTTTTCGGCATTGATGCATTGGGAAATCCTTATGCATTGAGTCAGTACCAGAGCGACCCCGGGGTGTTGCACGCGTTGTTATTTATTCAAACCATCTGGGCCTTGGGCACGTTTTGTATTCCCGTGTTTTTAGTAGCGGCTCAACTGAATGAACCTTTTGCGCAGTTTACACAAATGAACCGCAGCGGGGGCCTGCTCTTTTTTATAAGTGCGCCCGTGGTGTTGCTGGCAGTAAACCCCTTGCTTACCTATACCGTTCAGCTCAATGAAAACATGCAGTTGCCTGAGGCCTTGTACCGGCTCGAAAACTGGATGAAAGGTGCTGAACAATCAGCTGCAGAATTAACCGAGGCCATTTTATACAGCGAAGGAGCACTGATGCTGGCAGTAAAACTTTTAGTGATTGCGCTTATACCGGGTATATGTGAAGAGTTGCTGTTCAGAGCGGGTTTGCAGCAGTTGCTGTTGCGCAAAACCAATCGGGTGCATTTAGCCGTATGGGTATCAGCCACCATATTCAGTGCCATACATTTTCAGTTTTACGGTTTTTTACCGCGCATGCTGCTGGGCGGTGTGTTGGGTTACCTGATGGTGTACAGCGGAAGTTTATGGCCGGGCATTATTTTTCATTTTATGAACAACGCCACCGCAGTAGTGATTGGCCATTTTCATTTAGATAAAAGTAATGTGGCCCTGTTGAGTGAAAACTACAGTTACCCCTGGTATGCCACCGTATTGAGTATACTTTTTACCGCAGCTATTCTAGTGTATTGGGCAAAGAAAAAAACATCAACCAATGGAACAGGACTGGACCAGAATATACAGCACGCGTAACCCCGTAGAGGCTGAGATGGCCAAAAGTTTGCTGAATGAAAACGGCATTGAAGCGGTGGAGTTGAATAAACGCGACAGCTGCTACGGAAATTTCGGAAACATCGAAGTATATTGCCACGCCTCGCAGGTGGTTACCGCCTTGCAGGTATTGAAGGATTTGAAGCATGAATAACTTAACCCAACGGGCCATTACGGGCTTTTTCTTTGTGGTAATTGTGGTGGGCGCTATGTTGGCCGGCCCTTATACGTTTATGGCCTTGTGTGCCTTAGTTACTTTTGGTGCCCTGCTGGAGTTTTATAAACTGCTTATACCCGAAGAACGTTTTTCATTGCGCCTGTACGGAGCCATTACCGGTGCCGTATTGTTTTTACTGTGCATGCACTTTTGGGATGAACGCTCTTACAACATTTTAAACGGAGTGGTGTTCGCCCTCGTGTTCGGTACATTTATTATGGAGTTGTTTTCCGGTGCCGAGAAACCTTTTGAACGTATAGCTTACATAGTAACCGGCTGGCTGTACGTGGCCATTCCCTTTGTGTTGCTGTTTAACCTTAGTGTGCTCGATAGTGCAGCGTATGATTACATACTGCCGTTGAGTGTACTCATCTTCATCTGGACCAACGATACATTTGCCTACCTCATTGGCCGCATGATAGGTAAAACACCTTTGTTTAAACGTATATCGCCCAACAAAACCATTGAGGGTACTTTGGGCGGATTACTATGCGTAGGAATAGCCGCTTATATCTTCTCCACACAATCAGATTATTTCAACCCCGTGCAGTGGATAGGCTTAGGATTAACAGCCGCTGTTTTCGGATCTTTGGGCGACCTGGTAGAATCCATGCTCAAACGTAGCCTGAATATCAAAGACTCAGGTAATATTTTGCCCGGTCACGGAGGTTTGCTCGACCGCTTTGATGCCACGCTTTTAGCGTCTCCTTTCGTGTACGCTTATGTGTTAATTATTTCTTAACAGCACATAGATTTTACTTACTTTTGCCCCCGATTTTAACACAGTCAATCATTTTATATGTCACAACAACATCTCAACCCGCTCGACTCTATGATGTCGCGCTTTGATGAGGCCACTAAAATTCTTGGTCTTGACGAATCTACTTACAACGTATTGAAGTATCCGCAAAAATCAGTGATGGTGAACCTTCCGGTAACCATGGACGATGGCACGGTGAAAGTATTTGAGGGCCACCGCGTAATTCATAACGGTTACCTGGGCCCGTCAAAAGGCGGCATCCGTTACAGCATGGATGTAAATCAGGACGAAGTAAAAGCTTTGGCAGCCTGGATGACCTGGAAGTGTGCCGTAGTAGGTATTCCTTACGGTGGCGGTAAAGGTGGTATTAAATGTGACCCCCGCAGCATGTCGAA
>DATGWX010000104.1:0-1631 GCA_035299275.1 Bacteroidia bacterium | reverse complement strand
TCTTTGTTCAGGCTCCACACACCGGGTAATGTGCTGTAATAACATTTGCCCCCGGTTTCAAAAGTGAGGTCTAAATTGCCAAAAAATATACGGGCTTGTTTCAGTGTGGCTGAGTCGAGTTTTTCTTTTTCAGCAACATCTTTATACTTCCATTTGCCGGTGATGAGTTGCGCTTTTTGTGCCTGAACGGAAAAACCGGTGAGTAAGAATAAAATAATCAGTCGGTGGTACATGGTGGTTTGATTTTAGACTTCCTACTCGTATGGCTTTTCGGTTACGCCCCGTTTGTGTGGTCTCCGGCATCCACTTTGCAAATTATAATTCAGAGGGTCATTTTTTTGTCATCCACTTTCCACCCAAATAAGCCATAGGAAAATATGCACCGGTAAGGTCAAGTATATTGAACCACATGGGTGCTGATAGAATAAGTACATTAGCAACACCACCTATCAAAAAGAGTACACCCACTACCATGGCCATTCTCATTTTGTTGTTTACTGCAATAGCAGCAGCAGCCATTGCTCCGCAAAGTGTGCCAAGCGCATGTGCAAGGAAGGGCATAATAAAATGTTTGGGTTCAAACAGGTGTATGGTTGCTTTGAGTCCCTCTTCAGTAGTAACATCTGCTCCGTTTGGCGGAGGAATAATGGAGCCACTCATCATAATGAGACTTCCGTTTACTACGCTGCCAATAACTGCTCCGGCAATTACAGCCAGTATGTTTCTTATAACAGGATGCATAAGTAGTTGGTTTAAGTGTAAATCAAAAGTACAGAGTCGCTGTAAACTTTCCTAAAAATTTTAATGCTTAATTAAGGTTTTTATAACCCGAATTTTACGTAGTGTATCGGCATGCCTTTGCCACGAAACAACATCTCATAGTATGTGCGAATACTCAACACGTCATCCAGTAGCAGAGAGTTATCCAGGTCATCGGTATGGGCAATAAGGCGTAAGTTTTTATCTTCAATTACCTGCAGTGTAAACTCGTACAACATGCGGTTGTCGGTTTTTAAATTTACAAAACCATCGGGTGCTAAAAACTGTTTGTACCTGTCAACAAACTGGTGACTGGTTAAACGTTTTTTTGTTTTTGGTTTATTGGGTTGAGGATCTGGGAACGTAATCCAAATTTCCTGCACTTCACCCGGCACAAAATATTCAGGTATCTGTTCAATTTGTGTGCGCAAAAATTTGGCATTGTGCAGCTCAGTTTCCAATGCTGTTTTTGCTCCGCACCACATGCGGTTGCCTTTAATGTCGACACCAATAAAGTTTTTTTCAGGGAAACGCTGAGCCTGTCCTATGGTGTACTCGCCTTTGCCGCAACCCAACTCCAGCACAATGGGATGGTCGTTTTTAAACACCTCTTTGTGCCAGGTGCCCTGTATGTTTTGGGGAAATTCAAAAGTGTTGGGGAAAGTATGCAGCTCGGCAAATCGAGCCAGTTTATTCTGGGGCATTTTTATTATATTCCTAGTTGTTCTTCAGGTTCCGGGGTTCGGGTAATATCGGGTTGTAGCATCCATTGCATAAATGGTCCGCTCATTACACTGGTTATAATAGCCATAATAACGATGGCCACAAATAGTGGTTCGATAATCAGTTTGGCCTCTAAAGCCAGTAAAGCC
>DATGWX010000103.1:0-12573 GCA_035299275.1 Bacteroidia bacterium | reverse complement strand
GTCCTATGGCATCGTCATTGGGATCACTTTGATCGGCTGGCAGGCCACTATCACCTGTCCACGAGTTATCGTTATCAGTATAGTAAATTATATCTTCAGCTTGTGTGCGTGTTTGCAGCAGACGGCCAAAACCATCGCTGTATTCCACACTCACAATGGTTTTATCCGGGTCGGGGTCTTGTTGGTAATGGAATTCGCGTTTGGTAGTTTTTACCCAAACGGGGTCTCCGTTATTTACAAAATTGAAAAAGTCGTATTCCAATTTAGAGGATGGTTCATATTTCTCATAAAAGGTGCCGCTGCTGCTTTTATAGTCCCCCTCGGTCCCCTTGCCTATAAGAGCAGTAGCCCGCAGCAAACCCAATTCAGAGAAGTCAAATACACTGATGTTTTCGTTGGGGTCGGTTACCTGAAAAGGTTGCAAAACGCGGTAGTCATAATCGGCTGTTGTTTCCAGATAAATATCACTTACATCAGGGGGTGAAATATATTGTTTTACCGAAACAGGCAAAAACAAATACTCATCATAGCTAATGGCACTTAGATTTCCCAGCGGATCTTTGCTGGCCACAATCAATCCTTTTTCAGATGCAGGGGTTATCTCCTGAAAATCGTACATGTTCCTGGCAGTGTACGTGTAATACCCTTCTTCGTAGTTGCCCGTACCGTCTTTGTATAAATAGCCGGCATATTCTACAAAAGTGCTGTCATAATATGTTTCAAATGCAGCGGGGTAGTTTGTAAAGTCGGGATTTTGTTCCAGTAAGTTTGGTGTACCTCCATAGGCAGCAGATAATATGGCGGGTGTAACCATTAACATTTCACTTCGGGTTACAACACCATAATCGCCCAGCACACCATAACTTTCTCCTTCGTAAGCATCACCGTCATAAAAACTTAATGAATGACTGAGCAGGGTATGCGTGGAGCTTTCATCGGCAATGGTGTCTTTAAAAGTGAATACGTCATCCGCTGCATCGTGTGTGTAATCATATCCTTTGGCAGTTTTTGTCCGGTTCACAAAAAACAGTCCGTTAGCAGTATCGAGCAGCGTACCCTTGTATATAAATTCTGTATCGCTTCGCGTAGCGAGATACAGGCCCGTATGACTATCTGAAATTTTGTAGTTTTTTCCGCGTGGTACAGCAATGCTTATGGAAGTTTGTGGCTGCCCGTAGTCATCATAATTTTCAGTAAAACTGAACGAAGTCATCGGGTCGTTTCCGCGTTCCCATTGTGTACTGCGTTGTGCCAATGCAAAAGGGAAAAAGATATATCCGGAGGCATACTTGAAGGTGTTGGGCTTACTTCCGTTTGCAGCATTTAAAGGAACACCTGTTTCATCCGGGATGTACACTGTGCGGGTAAAACTTATACTTTCAGTTACAGTGTAAGGAATTGACTTGAGCGGAGTATTATCAAGTGCATAAAGCTCCGTACGTAGCACATTGCCACGCAGTGTTCGCAGTGCATCGCGGTAAGCTCTGCGTGGTAAAGATTTCCATTCGCGTAATTGTTGTGGGCTTCTCTCAAGCACTTGCGGGTCGCCCTTCCAGTATTCGTGTGTGTAATCGGCTTCGTACCAACCTCCGAATTCATCACCCATTGGTCCTTGATGGAACCAGGTGCGTGTTTCAGTTGGTGGGGTGTAATATTCTTCACTTACGGTGTCGAACTTCTGATCAGGAAGTGCCGGAACAGGGATTCCGTTTTCAAGGATGGTTTCTGTATTGTATCGGGTAAAAGTTTCTGTGTCTCTTTGATCAACACGTCCAAAACCCCTGAACTCTCTTTCCACGCCATCCCAGTAACCATGATGGTAGCTGTATTCTGTGGCCAGCTTACCTAATGATAGGGCATCAATTACTTCTACTTTACTTACCACCAGTACCGGAAAAGGTAACGGGCTTTTCCAACGCGTTTCAGGTTTTACCTGGTCTTGTAAGTAATAGTTGGTAGATGATTTGTATTCAACACGGGTAATACTTCCCATGTTGTTGTTCATTTCCTGTAAGAGGTAAGGTTTGTTGCCTGCAGTAAAATCTAAAAATGCCCAACCACGTTTGTTGCTATTGGAAGAGCTTGATGTAAGTGTAGCAGAGAATAATATACCGCTTACACCGGAGCCAAGTATATCAGCCAGCCTTACACTATCCATATCAGATACAGGTGGTGTACCTTTAATCACTACAGGGTCGCTCCATGAGTTACCACATTGGTTTATCCAAAGTGTAATCTGGTTATTCTCTATGTACACCATGTCAGCCAAACCATCACCATCAATATCTCCAACCAGCAGCCGTGCAGGATTAAATCCATACCCGAATCTGGGGCTGTTTTTCATGCTGATGCGGGGGCCAAATTTACCGTAACCCAGGTTAGGCCAGTAATCAGTTCTGCCGCTAGCTACATAGACAATATCCTGCATACCGCTTCCGCTGATGGAAGCCATTTTAATGCGAGGGTCAGCGAAATTGACATCCGGAAAATCATCAATACTTTTCTTTTTTACTAAACCTGTTTTATAGAATCCCCATATAGGATGATTGTAAAAACATTCAAAACTATCCGCTCCGTTGCGTAATACATCTGTAACGCCATCACCATCCAAATCCATCATGCGCACCTGAGGGTCTTCAAAAGAGAAGGAGGGAGCCACATCATAAAATTGGAAAGACTTTTTATCCCACATTCCCCCAAAGCGTGAAGGGTAATAACCGGAATATCCGGGTTTATTTACCAAAAGTTCAGCACGGCCATCACCATCAGCATCCAGCAATTGAATGGCAGGATCAGCTAATTCAAACGGTGGCGCCTCCTTAAAATTTTTAGGCAACCCGTATTGGCCATTTCCCAGATTGGGCCAGTATTGTTGCACTCCGTTCATCTGTAAAATATCAGGTAGTCCGTCACCTGTTAGATCTACTAATTCTAAATCAGGAGATGACAAAGAAGTGGCAGGCCCACCCCCACTTATAGGATAAAAGTCGCGGTTTTGTGGTGTGAATTTAGAATAAGCAAAAGTTAACGGTGGCATACTCTCAGTAGCCTCACCATTGTGACCGGTTACCTGCACCTTGGCCAGCATACTCATTCGATTTAACGGTAACTCACTTTCAGCTACAAGTTCGTCAAGGTAAACAAAGTCGTAGGTTTTTGTTTTGAGTAGCGAAGCAGCGTTGGTATAAATTTCTATTTTATTGCAACGCTGGGTAGTGCGTATTTCAAATCCTTGTTTGTATTCAGAAAAAGAATCGGGGCGGTCTTCATACAGAAAGTTTACTTCTGCCAGATATTTGGTAACACTACTTTCTACATAATCCACGTATTGAATTTTCGAAAGATACAGCTGATCCCAATAACGTTTACCTGTTGTTACCAAATCGCGCTCATACGTATATAAAATAACGTTGCCGAATAAGTCAACCGTTTTATACAATCGCCAGGCAAAAATACTTTTGCGGTAATCGGGTTTGGCAATTACGCAGCTGTGGTTTTCAGTATCCGAAGGATTGCCGTAATAACTGGTTAATCCATCCTTGCTTTTTACTTCCCAATAGTTTTCGCCACTTGTTTTTTTGTGATGAATGATGCGGGCAAATAAACCTTCTGTACGGGGCCGGTAATAATTCATCACGTAGTTCTTGCTACCGGTATTCGGATAATGTGTTTGCACCAGCACTAAGTCCTCCGCACCGGAGAGAATGAAGATATCTTCCTCATCATTGTACACCGGAATGCCTTTGCTGGTTTTGCGCATCACACCCGGCACACTTAAATTCCATCCTGAACCAAAAACGCTGTTGCCATTACCGGTGCTGTACCCTAATGTAAGTTCAGGTTGAAAACCATTTCTTCCCGGTGGCAGGGCAATGGGCACAGAAAAATTTCCGGTACCTGTAAACAAATCAGGAGAGAATTTCTCTCCTAATCCGTTAAGTGCGCCACCGCCTTGAGGGTTACTGATGGAAGGTGCTTTGTTGCTCATGCGTACTGTTTCATTTTCATTTTTTAGGTTGACTAAATAGCATATTACATTAGCCCTTTAGGCCATGCTGTTGTATCGCCTGAATAATATAATACGAAAATGATATCTTCAATATTTCCCTCATTAAATTGTTTGGTATCCTGTACGCGGAACTGCCATGTCCCTTCAATACTTACGCTTTGGAATTCCGTCAACTCTGAACCGGTGTTATCTTTAGAACTTATACGTCCTTTTACCGAGGTAATACCTGATTCATCATTCGCTGCTATGTATTCAATCGGGTTTTCTGGATCGTTGTCGGGGGTATATTCAAGTTCCGTTAACATGATTTCATCTGTAATTCCTTCTTTTCGGCTAAAGTAAAAAGCGACCCCACTCAGTTGAGCATTCTTTACATTAGGTGGAATATCAGCAAGAAGTGTTTCAAAGGATACACTACACGCCTCGTTCGGATTTATCTTATTGGAAAGTTCATACCACTGGTCGGCAAAATCATTACGGAAACTGTACATACGCATTTGTTCACCGGTATCCGGATCGTTATTGAATTGCTTAATGAGTTTAGACCGGAAAATACCATCGTCAAGCGAAGTATATTCAATCGTAATCAACACATCGGCAATGGTATTAAAATCAAAATTATTAGCCGGTTTAGGCATTTGAAACTCCCAGGCATTCACCGCTACCCCGCTGCCCTCAAATGGATTGAGCTTTGCACTAACGGATTGCATCTCGAACATGCCTGTAGAATCGTTAGGTGAAGTAAGCGTCACCGACTCAGGCAAACGTTTTAATTCGCGATCTATGATGGCCTGATTGTTTTTTACCTGAACAGTTGAAATACCACCATGTATAAGTTTTGCTTTGATACCTTGCGTTGGCGGAATGAGTGCAATAATGCTTGTTTTTACTTTTTTAATTAGTCTAAGATACTGTCCTGGGAAGTCTCTGTCAAATGCCTCAATGGGTGTAGAAAATTTAAGGATACCCGTGTCTCTGAACATAGCAAAGGATACCGGATTAAGAGATGCCAGAGAAAATGTTTTGCTCAACTCGTTTTTGCGTACATCTTTATCAAAGGCCGTTTGATCGAGTTGGTAAATATCCTGAAGCAAACGTGCAGATCCGGTAAGACCAAGCCGCTGGGGTTGTTTATCATCACCAGGTACCTGAGGTTGATCCCAGTAATTGTCTTTAATAATTTGCATGGGCGTTTCCTGTCGTTCAAATGCCAGTTGGTCTTGTGCGGCTTTTGCCATGGAAGTAGCCATTTGCAGGAAGCTCATATAAACTCCACTTAGTACTCCACTCATCCACTCATACAACTCAGTATTGGTGAACTTGTTTTCAAGGAAATTAAGACTGTCATCTGCAAAATCAGCCTGCATTTCAGAAATACGCAATTCCTGACCGCTTACACGTAGGCGGCTGTTGGCAATTTTCACACCCTGACTGCCAAGTTTTACATCCCAAGAGGCCAACCCACGCTGGAACTGCCATTCTTGGGCTCTACGGGCATATGAAGCCATTTGGGACAAAATCGAAGCTGCACTTGATAATGCTTGACCAATGTTAGCCGATATAAAAGACTTATCACTACTTGGAGCAGCTGTAGCAGTAGAAGAAGCTGCCATAAATGCAACCTGAGCTCCACTAAAAGCAGCTATAGAACCAATTTCAGCAGTTGAGAGTCCAACTGAAAGCAACTCTGAATAATAATCCTCCATGAACTCTGAGCGCTCTTTTTGCAGTTCAGCTAGTTTTACTTCTTCCTCAGCTGTTTTTACACGCAGGTTATTGAGTTTTACATTCTGTCGACCTAATTGCAGCTCCTGTTTAGCCTTTTGCCTGCTGTAATCTTCGGCATCGCGTTTTTCCAGCGAGGCCAGCATGGCACTTTCCATTTGCTGAGCCAGATTACCTAGTTGCTTGGCCCGTTCTATCAACACCTCATACCGGTATATGCTGGGGTTATACTTAGGAGTACCTGCGTATTGTATTTGTCCGCCTATACCTATGTATGGAAGCCCGCTTGTGGTGTCAGTAGGTGCGGCATAAGGATCCAGTTCACGTTGTACTCCGGCAATGTTCATGCAGTTCCGTAATTTAAACAGGTTCATCTCTGCGTACAGGCTGTAATAGAACTTTACAGGGTTGTTGGGAATACAGTAAATAAACTGGCTTTGATATGTTGAAAGAACAGGCCCAAGTCCGGTCCTTTTTCTTACGTCATTGTTTGCATCATATACATTATTTACAGGCCTTTGTGCAGTTACCTGAGCATTTAATGCGGATGGATTGGGGCTAAGCATATCAATGCTGTTCACTTCTAAATAGCCTGGTGTGAAACATGATGGAGAGCCGGCATCATATGTTGTTATTAGGGCCACTGGTGAGGCATAGTCAAAGGTAGGAGGACTTAATGATACTGCTGTATTGAGCCAACTGTGTCCAAAGGAAATAGTGCCCGTGTTTTCACGCAAGAACTCTGCATTTAAGCCGGTAGCTGATGACACCCGATTAAAAAATGTGTCGGCTGCTAAGGTGGCCACTCGCTGTGCCAGGTTATTGATAACCCCATCTTCGGCCTTAAGTGCCAAGCGGCAGGCCTCTTTTTGTTTTGCCAAACCATCTGCAGCCTTATCAGGATAAGTAAAAATGGTTTGTTCTTGCACAATTGTATCTACCAAAGCAGTATAAGCATCACTTAATCCTTCAGGAATATCATTATCACTGATGACTCCCGGTATATAAATGGTGAGGATATCATTTACCAACTCTTCAAGCAATGTTTTATCTTTCACCTGGCTAATCTGTTCCTTTAGTGTGAGCCATTGCCTATTCCACTGAAGGGTGCTGGATGAGGTAAAAATGGCATCGCGAACATTCAATTCCTTGAGTATAGTTTTACAATCGTTTTCTTCGGTTGTCGTAAGCACCGGATCTTTGAGCAGGCTAATGGCAAACTCGTAAAATGTTCTTGCCCTTGGATTAGTCTCTGCATTATCCATAGTAAACTCACTGTCGCCATATTCAATAAAACATCGGGCAATCGACAACAGAGTGAACCTTGTGTATGAATTAGCACGTTGTACAGCTACTGCATGTGGGTTCAAAGGGCTGTTAATCCAATCTTGACTTCCAGTTACCACGTTTGCAATGCTGGCTTCTTTTACTAGGCCATAATATACTTTGCGTTGATTTGGTTGTTGAGTGTAATCATAGATGAGCCTGTACCTGTCTAATGCCTCCTGATAGAATCCTCTTTTTTGCAACTGCAAGGCTAGTTGTATTGGTACAAAATAAAAATACTCATCTAAGCATCTTATGTCAGAAACAGGTACATCCTTGTTTTCCTCATACAGTGCTTTCATATTGGCAGCACGATTAGAAGGAGTCATTTTGTTGAAGTTGTCTGAATTTCTGTTTAAGTGCAAGTCTTTTATTTTAGTCTCTACTATCTGTTTGGTTGTGCTGTTATATTTTATTCTACTGAGGGTGCTTTTATTGTTTTTTTCCACCAAAAGAACGAAGTCAGTTGAACTATCACTTTGCTCTTGTCGTCTGTAAGGTTTAATATAATTTAGACTTAATTCATCTCCTGCTTTTGTAGCATCTAGAATTTGTCCTGCTTGGTTTGATGTATTCACGGTTACCTGACCACTATCGGAAAAAGTAAGAACATGCAGTTTTACTGAGCCATTAATCTTATTCATCCAGAATGAAAGAATTGATTTGGTAGCTGGTACCCTGAAGGCTGAAACAAAACGATGGTCTTTATTTAGACCAATTAGTGCGATTTTTGTTGAGCTTCCAGGTAACTGTTTATTTGTTAATATGGCATACGGAGTGTGAGAGACATTATTCCTATCAACTGAAGCTGGGCGAGAAACATCGCAATGGTGTGTAAGAACAATATCAAAAACATCAGTTATTTTAATATAAGCGTGTAGTTGCTTTACCCACAGAGGATATAATTCATCTTTTTCCACTTCCCCCCCTCCTGACTTTATCAACCCTAACTTATACCCTACAGCAGCTCCAAGGCCTCCTCCCGCCACAAAACCGACTCCCGCATTTAATAGCCTGTTTGTAGATGATTCTTCTTTCCTCCATATTTTGTAAACATCTTGGACTACAACAGGGTCCTCTTCCACATCCATTCCATCTCTAGTAAGTGAAACTAGTACAAGTTTTCCATTAATAGCAATAGCAAATTCAGGCACTTGATTCTCAAGAATCTTGGTAGTATCCGCAAGGTTGCCTCCATATCGTTGTCGCATAATAATGGTTGCAGCACCTAATGGGTCTCCAATTTCGGTATACTCATCGTCCCATTCAAGTGTGGAGAGATTGTAGCGTTGTACGGCAAATTTTTCTTCGACACCACTTTTTACGCGAATAAAAAGATAGACATGGCGCTCGTCTTTATTGTTTCGAAATACCTCGCTACCAATTATTTTTTTAACTTTATTATTTGTTCCCGGTACAGGTTCCCATGCCGTTCGCTCATTGAGTTTTTCTTGATTGCTACTTGCCCAATACACAGTTCCATATGTTTCACTTGAAGTTGAACTGTTAGCAAAAAAGTAATAGTCTTCCTTGTTACTATCATTAAATGCGAGACAAAGACTACTAATTTTAAGATTGAGTATTGCACTTGTATAGGTTCTGTAGTTCGACTCTAGCTCTTTTGCTTGAGTAGGGTTAAATCGAAGGTTGCCGGACGATTGAATAATTATTTCTTTGAATGCACTCGTTTTTTGTTCCTTTAACTGGGGCAACAAAATATTCTCAGGATACAAACTCACAAACATACCCGCCCGCCATTTTTCATAAGAACCTATCCAAATCCATTGTTCATCCTGGTAATCTGAATCTAGTGTAAGCAGTGGGAAAATATCCAGAATAATTCCAGACCTGACGGCATTCATAATACCCTGAACCACCTCCATGGCCTGCGCTACGCGGGTTGTTTTACTGCAACAATTGTTTTTAAAATCAATAAACAGCCGTCTTCCTAATTCATAAGCCTTAACCTCCAAGGGGTCGTCCTTGGATGGTTGCTCATCCGGCCTGATGTATTTGGCAGCAATGATTAATGCATCCCGCAACGCCCTCAGGTTTTCGTCCTGTACTGCATCCGTTAGTTTTTCCAGATCACTTTTAGCCGCTTCCATTTGCTGAAGACGGGCCTTCAATTCTTTTACTTGATTCTTTCTTTCACTGCGAAGGGTACGCCATGGGTTTAATATCACCTCACTTTCCTTTGCGGCAGACAATACTTTAAAGAATCTGGGAGAAAGTACAATTCCGGAATCTTCCTCCTGTCTTTTCCACCCATCGTCCTCTGATGAAGTACTCGTGAGATAATAATTTTTCAGCTTATATGAACGAACCAGAATATCGTAGACCGTGTCCCATTCTGAGTCAAGAATATTTGCTGCAACAGGTACACGATTTACTGCATCGGCAAAATTCATGAGGTAATTGAAGGATACCTTATTCATACGAATCGCTTCAAGTCCCTCTTCAAAATCATCCTCTTCTCCATTAAGACTGGTATTTCTGAGGGCAACCAAATCAGCAAGTGTTGTACCCAATCCAGTGGATACAGCAGCTCCCAATCCGTACAATTGGTTAATTTTAATTAGTTTTTGAGCCCCGCTAGTTACATAATCGGTGATATACAGGTTCTGATTATCAGGAGTGCTGATGATGCTTGAAGTGCCAAGAAAATCTGTTGGGCTGCCAACATACTGTGTAAATGTACGTAAGTATTTTCCTGTCCCCTCATATTTATGAACGGCATGTAAACTTCCGTTATTCTCAGTAATATAAACATAACCCCATGAGTCTGCATAAATCTTATATAATCCGCTTAATGTGACAGGCGCGCCATCCACCTCTTTTGTATTCCATTTTCTGATGTAAGTTCCATCAAGCCTGAATTGTTGAACTCGGTTATTTCCGGAGTCGGCAACGTAACATGTTCCATCAGCCGCAAGGGTGATTCCTGTGGGACCAGATAGCTGTCCGTCTCCGCTGCCACTGGATCCAATAGCATAAGGCATACGGAACTTATGTATTTTGGCAGTGGATGATCCGTCTGCCACAAAAACAAATCCTTTGGCATCGCAACACAAACCCAAAGGGGTCGAGAGTTGATTGGTGAACAGGTTCCCTTCGTCTCCATCACCCCATCGCAGTGCATCTCCACTACCCGAAGTACTGTTACTGGTGGTGGTTCGCACTACTGCTGGATTGTCATAAGTTGAAGCCCCGTCTTTTACCGAAATATAAACGACATCGTTTGCATCAATATAAATACCAGAAGGTTCAAATACATAAGTTGTTCCTTCCGATTTATAGGTGCTCCAAGTTACTACCCCAACATAACTCAGCGTATTATTGTATTTTTTAATCTTGTGATTTGCTTGATCCGCAACATAACAATTTCCCGCTTTATCAAAAGCTACATCCACCGGGGTATTGAAATGTTCATCGTCATCACCAGGCACTCCCGTGGTTCCCAAAGTATGTAGGTATTCTCCTTCCTGGTTAAATACCTGAATTCGTGAATTACCCGTATCAGCCACGGCTACAAAACGATCACCATTTGATTTCAGGTGAAAAGTTATACCTACAGGATTCTGTAACTGGTTGTCACCTGCTCCGGCACTTCCCCACTTGGCTTTAAATTCCCCATCTACACCTATTTTTTGAATTCGGTCGTTAAATGTATCACTTACATAAATATTTCCTTCGTTATCTACCGCAATACCTAAGGGAGAATCAAATTCCAAATCTCCTGTACCGGCAACAGGTGTGCCCCCTGAAACTTTTCCAAGGTTCCATTCAAGCAACCCATCGGCACCGTATTTAAGGATACGGTGTTTGGTTGTATCCGCTATGTATACATTCCCGTATTTATCTGTTTTAATACTTTTGGGACCATCAGGGGTCAATGCTGCATCAGCTTTATACTTGTTGAGCCAACCCATGTTCAGAACCTGGATACGGTTGTTGCCACTGTCGGCTACAATAAGGTTATTATTTGTATCAACAGTTACATCCTTTGGGGCGTTGAATAATCCAAGTTTAGTACCCGTAGATGTTGTACCAATATTTGTTGTAACAGCATCACTGTCTCTGCGTTTTATCTGGTTGTTTCCAGTATCGGCAATAAGAAAGATAGGGTCTACTCCCAACATGTAGTGAGTAATTCCCTCGGGGTTGGAGAAGGAGCCGGCTATTGGTAAATATGCAGGGTCCGGTAATGGTGGTGGTTCCTCGGTAAGTAAATCAGTAATTGCAATCAATGTACCCGCTCCTGCAGCTGTTTTATTCAATACATATGAAAAGTTGCCAACGATGGTTTGGGCAACCGGAGAAGCAAGAGTTTCGGTTGTGATGAGACTGTCTGAAGCGTCCTCCCTATCCTCTTTAATGTCACCCTTTTTATCTGACAACAGTTTGTTTCTTTTGTTCCATATGTTGGCAGCAGTATCATTTTCATTAATAGCAGCCGAAATAACAAAATCACTTGTAACATTAGGGTTCTGTAAGTCTTCGAGTGAAACAACATCCGGATCGATGCAAGGTGTTTCATCAATGTAATTCGAATCCAGTAGCTTGTAGTCGATCCCCTTCCAGATGTTTTCATACAGGTATTTAAACTGCCAGCTTAAAAAACGTGGAACAAGAGAAATTCGAATATTATCCTCTTCTGTATAGCCCGTTTTTAATTGAAGAATGCCGGTAAGACCGCTTTGATTGTATTGAGAAAGTTTAACCGTAAAAGTTGTTGAATCAACGAAGCCTTCTGCAATTTTGTTCTCTAGACCTCCTGGACCTTCATTCATGTATACCTCAACAACATCTGGAGAAGGTGTTGTGTCAATTTTCAGATAAATAAACCCTTCTTCATCAGTATTGAGCCCCCACTGATATCCGTTAAAATACCATTTTTTAAGGCTACCGCTAACATCGTTTTCTTTTAATCCGTCACAGAAAGGGTCACGCTCTGTATCTACAATACCGAAAAGCTGCTCAATGTTGGCCTGAGTCATATCGGTAGAATCGTTGTTTAAGAAAAGATTGGTTAGCTCCGAGCCGGCATTTTCGGCATAAGGGATATTCAATCGTTCAGCCAGTTTTGCTTTTTCTGCGGATGTTCCATTCTGTACATTTCGTAACTCTTCAAATGAAGTGCCCAGTTGAATCAGAATTTCAGAGTAAGTTTTTAAACAGTAGGCCTGAATGTCTGCGGCAAGTGTATTTCCTGTTTCCAGATTTGTCTCAATGCTTACATATCGGTTCAGAGTTTCAATGGCAGCCCTTACCTGGCAAACCTTTTTATTCATTTGGTCGCAACTGAATGTCAGCGCTTCAAAGGGCTGATAGAATGCTGTTTCAAAGTATTCAATGTTTATCGGAGTTAATGGCTCGATACCACCTCCTGAAGGAAATTCTTTAATATGGTCTAGGCTGTATTTCAACAAATCGGCCAGATAAGCCAAAGGGCCAACTGCCGACTGGCACTCTGAGCAAGAACAAGTGCTTGCAAACAGGGTTTTAAATGT
>DATGWX010000102.1:0-5187 GCA_035299275.1 Bacteroidia bacterium | reverse complement strand
AAATACAGTAGAGCGGATAATTCCTTTGAAGGGCAGGTTGTATTGAAGAATAAGTTTGGCGGCATACGAGAGTATTTTTACCAACCAGGGGTAATGAAGCAAGGTAAACACCAGTTGTGTGAAACGTATTTCCTTATCCGTTTTATGGGCGTAAGCAGTTTTAAGTTCATTAAAAGAGGGTGTACTCATGTTATGCAAATTTTATCTCAGTGGATGTTTTTTCTTTTTTATCGGTTACCTGTTTGCGTTGTTTAATGTTGCAGGCAACGTAATTGCGTAGCAGCACAACGGCCAGAATGCCTAAGGTGATCATCAGTGCAACACCTGAATACACAAAAAGCAGGAACCAGTTACTCAGTCCGCTCATCATAGTGCTGAAGGAGGTGTTGGTACTCCCCATTTGCCACAAACCTTTTTCTATACCGGCTGCATTAAGGGAGAACCAGAAAATAAGCAAAGCTGCCTGCGTGCCCCAAAAAGAAATGTTCAGCCATTTTTTATTTCCTTCAGCGGGATAGCAGCGAGTGTCAAGAAATTCAAAACAAGCGGCCAGCAATATCATGGAGTTGATGCCGATGGTTGTTCCCATGGCATGAGCAACGGTAACGTGAGTACCATGTGTATATAAATTAAATGCAGGTATAGACATGATAATGGCCTGCCCCATGTTGATGAATACCCATAGTTCAGAAGCCATTAAGAACCGATACGGGAAGTAGTGGTAGTGCTTTTGCATGCTACTTACACTTTGTTTCCAGGTGTAAATGATGCGGGCAAAGAATATCCATTCTGTCATGCTTACGGCATAACCTACATAACGTACATACGCATCGGTAGGAAGGGTGTAAACGTGGTGTCCCCAGTTGAACATGAGGTTAAACAATCCCAGAAAATACATGGCAAAGGAGAGTTTGCTGTAAGCCGTTTTTTTATCCCCGCTTATTTTTTCCATCAGGAATATAGCGGTACCGTAAAGCAGCTGGTTCCATGAACCTACCAGCGAACCATTGGCTTTCCATTGAATGGTCATGTCAGTCACAAAGTGTTCGCGGAAGTAAGGAAATAACCAGAGGTAGTTTTCGATAAAGGTGAAAAGGAAAAATACCAAACCGGTCATCCACATCCATAAGTATACGGGCCATTGTGGGATGGTTTTTGCCACTTTGATAAAGTTGATAATAAATAACAACCAGGATATAGCAATGGGCAATGCGGGCCATGGATTAAACTCCCAATATTCTCTGCCGCCAAAATTATTATTCAGGTAATTGTAAAAAATCCATACGATGGCAATTATCCATAAGGCGAGTTGTACTGTTGCTAGTCTGGCTGAAAGCAGGTGTCCGTATTTATGCCACAATCCGCTGTACACGCAACCTGTTGCACCCAGTATAATCCAGAACAAAACGGAGGAAACGTGCATGGGGCGCAGCGCAGAAAAACCCACAGCAGAGTTCTTCCACAAGTCGGGATAGAGGTAGCCGTGAGCTGCGGTTACACCTAAGCCCAATCCCAGTAATAGCATCAGCAGTGCCAGCGCCAAAAATGTTTTAGTTATAGGTTGAATAGTGTTAGTCATGTTGTTGTTCAATCATTCCGTTCCACAATGTTTTGTAGGATGCGGGTCGTCCGTTTCCGGTAGCATCTGCTGCCCTCAGAAATGCCAGCAGTCGGGTAAGTTCTTCATCGGTTAAATCGAACACCGGCATTTGTTTGTTGCCGCTTTTGAGTAAGGCATGAATGTAAGTGCTGTCTTTACCGGGTGACGACATCAGGTTGGTTAAATCGGGTCCCAGATAACCACCTAATCCATAGAGCTGGTGACAACTCTGGCAGTTGTATTTTTGCCATACCAAACGCCCTTCTCCTGCCGGTGAAGCTGCTTGTTGCAGTTCAGTTGTATTACGTAACGGTGCAGTATAAATAGAGAAAGAATAGGCCAGAAAAAGCACACACAAAACAACGAAAATATGTCGCGGATGAATTTTCATAGTTGCTCGAAACGTGCCTGAAAGAATCTTAAATATTTAGGTTCGTAAACCATTTTTAAGCCTTTGATTTTATCTCTGCGCTCCAACACAGCAGCAGCTGATTCGGCAATTACATCCATGTGTGCCTGTGTATATACCCTGCGCGGAATGGTGAAACGTACCAACTCCAGTTTGGGATAATAATTTTCTCCGTTGGCTTTTCTTCCAGCTGAAACAATGCCGCGTTCCATGGTGCGCACACCTGAATCAATATAAATTTCAGCAGCCAGTGTTTGTGCAGGAAACTGATCTTGGGTAAGGTGAGGCAAAAATGCTTTCGCGTCTACAAATATGCCATGTCCGCCAATGGGCTTCACAATGGGAATACCATATTCTTCCATTCGGTGCCCCAGGTATTCTACCTGACCTACACGTGCTTTCTGGTGATGGTCATCAACGCTTTCCCCAATACCCACTGCAATGGCTTCCATGTCTCTTCCTGCCAATCCGCCATAAGTATGTAAGCCCTCGTATACCACTACCATGTTACGTGCTTCTTCATACACATCCCATTCATTGGTAGCCATAAATCCGCCAATATTGACCAGGGCATCTTTTTTGGCACTCATGCTAGCACCGTCAGTCAGTGAACAGATCTCTTTCACAATCTCTTTCACTGATTTTGTATTGTATCCTTTTTCCCGCTGTTGAATGAAGTAGGCATTTTCAGCTACACGGGTCATGTCGTGTATAATACGTATACCGTGTTTTTTGGTGTATGCTCTCAGCTCTTTCAGATTTTTGATGCTGATGGGTTGTCCGCCTGCCATGTTTACGTTAGTGGCAATACTCACATACGGAATTTTTTTAGCTCCGTACTTTTTTACTAAAGCTTCGAGTTTATTCAGGTCAACGTTACCTTTAAAAGGATGTTCATTGAGGGGGTCATGTGCCTCATCAATGATAATGTCGTGGAATTTTCCTCCGGCCAATTCCTGGTGCAGGCGGGTAGTGGTGAAATACATGTTTCCCGGAACGATGTCGCCTTTTTTAATGAGAATCTTTGACAGAATATTTTCAGCACCGCGCCCCTGGTGTGTGGGGATGATGTATTTGTAGCCGTAATATTTCTGAATAGCGGCTTCCATTTTATAGAAGCTGCTACTGCCCGCATAGGCTTCGTCACCTAACATAAAAGCACTCCATTGGCGGTCGCTCATGGCATTGGTTCCGCTATCGGTAAGCAAATCGATGTATACATCTTCCGAGCGAAGTAAAAAGGTGTTGTATCCTGCTTCTTTCATGGCCTTTACCCGTTGGGTGCGTGTGGTCATTTTGAGCAGTTCAATCATTTTCATTCTGTAGGGCTCGGCCCATGAACGTTTGATCAGTTGTTTTTTCATTTTTAGTGGAATTAATTTTACTCCTCAACAGTTTTAGCAGCCAGTTGAATATTTATTTTTAAGGAGGTGGTTGATTTAATGGAGTTGGAAATAAGGCAGGCTTTTTCGGCTTTCACCAATATGCGTTCTGCCTTTTCTCTGTCTTCTTCATTGCTCACGGTGAGGGTAGGCTCCAACTCTACGTGTGTCATGGCATATCTGCCATCGGCTTTGGTCAGTATGCCCCTCGATTTACATTCAAAATCGATGTATTCAAATTTAGAAAACTCGGCAACGGCCAAAAAAGTTGTCATGAAACAACTATTCACCGCTGCGGTAAACAGGTGCTCAGGCGACCATATCCCGTGCATTCCTCCGTTAAATTCAGGTGGAGTGGCAACAGTGATGTGTTCATTTATTCCCGGAGCGTTCATGGTTCCTTTTTTCAGTTCCAGCCAGTTGATGCTTACTTCATATTCGTGTGATTCCATGTGTAGGTAAATTATATTTTTTCAAATTTGGCAGTGAAGTGTCTTAAGAAAGGTGGTTCATAGGTTATGCGGTAACCGTGTTGTTGATGGCACATGTCGAGTATGTCGTCAAACACATCCAGAACATAATCAATGTGGCTTTGCGTGTATACTCTTCTGGGAATGGCTAAACGTACCAGTTCATTTTTGGCCGGCACCAGTTTACCGTCTTTATCGTAATGCCCGAACATTACACTGCCCACTTCCACACAGCGGATGCCGCCTTTGATGTAAAGGTCACACACCAATGCTTGTCCGGGGTATTCTTCCACAGGTATGGACGGGTACAATTTTTTAGCATCAATGTAAACGGCATGTCCGCCAATGGGCCACACTACCGGAATACCTTTGGCTTTGAGGTGTTCACCCAGATAAGCGGTGCTTCTAATGCGGTAATGCAGGTAATCGGCATCAAACACTTCTTTTAGTCCGATGGCAAGTGCTTCCATATCTCTGCCCGATAAACCACCGTAGGTAGTAAAACCCTCCGATATAATGAGCAGGTTCGTACATTTTCGGGCCATCTCTTCATCCCGCAGGGTGAGCAATCCACCCATGTTTACAAGTCCGTCTTTTTTTGCACTCATCACAAAAGCATCACCCAAGCGCAACATCTCTTTGGCAATTTCTTCGTAGGTTTTGTTTTCGTAGCCATGCTCACGGTGTTGTACAAAATAACTGTTCTCTGCAATGCGACAGCCGTCTATCACCAGCAGCAATCCGTGTTCGTCACATATTTTACGCAAGCCTTTTACATTGGCCATGCTCACCGGCTGACCACCTGAGGAGTTGTTGGTAACGGTAATAATCACCGCAGCAATTTTTTCTTTACCGTACTCTTTGATGAGTTCCTGTAGTTTATCTAAGTCGATGTTTCCTTTAAAAGGTAAATCGGCCTGCGGGTCCAGTGCTTTTTCAGGCAGAATATCAATAGCTGTTGCGCCAGTAAATTCTATGTTGGCACGGGTAGTATCAAAGTGCGTATTGCTGATGAATATTTTATCGGGTCCGCCCAACAGACCATACAAGATACGCTCTGCTGCACGGCCCTGGTGAGTGGGTAAAATGTAGGGCATGCCGGTGAGTTCTTTTACCACACTTTCCAAGTGCACCCAGCTTCTGGCTCCGGCATAACTTTCATCTCCCATCATTATGCCGCTCCATTGTCTGTCACTCATAGCACCGGTTCCGCTATCCGTGAGCAGGTCAATAAATACATCATCAGAGCGTAAAAGAAACGGATTGTTTCCGGCTTTTTCCAGAGCAGTTTTGCGGTATTCTTCTGTAGTAATTTTGAGCGGCTCC
>DATGWX010000101.1:0-4446 GCA_035299275.1 Bacteroidia bacterium | reverse complement strand
CTTTGTTAATAGGCCCTTCAGCCATCAATTCAACACCGGCAAAACCTATCTGCCCGGTATACTCGTGCTTTTCATTGTTACCGTTGCGCATTTTTAAATCAAACACACCTGAGTTGGCATTACCGTACATGGAAGGAAAGGCTCCTGTAATAAAATCAGAATTGGCCAGCACGTTATTGTTCAGAATACTCACCGGACCGCCATTGGCTCCCTGACTACTGAAGTGATTCGGGTTAGGAATATCCGCACCTTCCAAACGCCACAATAAACCCAGGGGTGAGTTACCACGAATAACAATGTCATTACGTTGGTCACTTCCCCCACCGGCCACACCGGCAAAGTTAGAAGCCATTCGACTGGGGTCGCCCAAGCTACCGGCATAGCGTTGCGTTTGGTCAATGGTAAAATTGCGTCCGCTTACTGAGATAAGTTCATTGTTGGTAGCATTCTTACGGTCGCCTTTTATCACTACCTCTTTAGCTGAAACAACCGTTTCCTGCATCTCCAGGTTGAGCACCACTTCTTTGCCTGAGTTCACAATCACATCATTCAACACCAGATCATTGTAACCCAAATACGTAATTTTGATTGTTTGACGCCCCACCGGTACATCGGTTATGCGGAACTTACCCTCCACATCGGTTACTGTTACTTTAAGCGGAGTAGTTTTGAGAATTTGTACGGTGGCCCCCACTAACGGAGAGCGACTGTCCCTGTCGAGCAACACACCTCTTACGGTTTGCGTAAGGTTAACGGGAGTAACAACAGGTGCCTGAGCCAGCACACAGGTAGTAAAAAACGATAAGATAAAAACGAGTTGCAGTTTCATTTGTGTTTTATTTATTTAAACACAAAAGTGAACTATGCGGCAAACAGTAAAAAACGAAAGGTGATGAACCGTAGACTGAACAGGATGAATTGCAGCGTTGAGGTGAAGAAAGAACTATACCGCTACTACGCCTGTAATCTCAGGAATGGCTTTGCGCAAACCTTCTTCAATACCTGCCTTCATGGTCATGTGGCTCATTTCGCAACTTTTGCAAGCACCGGTAAGGCGAAGATTAACCACCATATCGGGGGTTACTTCCACCAGCTCCACATCACCTCCATCGGCCTGTAAGTATGGGCGCATGGTGTTGAGGGCCTGTTCAATTTTTTCCTGCAAAGCTGAGTTCATTTTGGGCATGCGATTAAAGCAAGGGCAAATATAGCCGCAAAATTGTCATTTGGGAAATGATAATGCAGGAACCTGTATTGAGCGGGGCAGAATTAGTTGGAGGCTGCATTTGCGCTGGCATTTTTTATGGCTATTTGTTGGGCTACGGCTTGCGCCAGTTGAGTGTAAATTTCTCCGTAAGGCGTATTTTGTTGCAAGGCGGCAGGTTTACCCGTATCAGCACCTTCCATTATTTCCATGTACAAGGGAATTTGTGCAAGTAAGGGTGCTCCAAATTGTTTGGCCAACTGTTCTCCTGCTCCTTTACCAAAAATGGGGTAACGGTTATTCGGCAATTCAGCCGGAGTAAACCAGGCCATGTTCTCCACCACGCCCAGCATAGGAATTTTAGAAGGCATCATACCTAAAAGCAAAGCCCCTTTTTGTGCATCGGCCAAAGCCACTTGTTGCGGTGTAGTAACCATCACCACACCGGTTAAAGGAACCGTTTGCAGCAATGTAAGGTGTATATCACCAGTTCCCGGAGGCATATCAAGAATGAGGTAATCCAACTCGCCCCAACTCACTTCACTTACAAATTGTTTGAGTGCTGAGGAAACCATAGGCCCCCTCCAGGCCACTGCCTGATCAGGACGCAACAAAAAGGCTATGGAAATGAGCTTTACCCCATGACTCTCTAGCGGAACGATAAACGACTTGCCGTTCACGTCTTCCATAAAAGGTTGCTGCCCCTCTAAACCAAACATGACGGCTTGTGAAGGGCCATAAATATCAGCATCCAGTAAACCTACTTTAGCACCCGTTTGTGCCAGTGCTATAGCCAGATTGGAGGCCACCGTAGATTTTCCTACCCCACCCTTGCCGGACATAATCGCGATGATATTACGCACACCCGGCAACACAAATTTATCGCTGCGGTTGGTGCTCACGTTGGCTGTAAAGTCTACCTGAATGGTCGCATCTGCTGATACATGAGCATGAATAGCCGCAATGGAATCATCTTTCATTTTATCCTTAAGCGGACAAGCCGGAGTGGTTAATACAATAGTAAACTGAATGTGGTTTCCCTCAATTTTTATATCCTTAATCATGTTGAGCGTAACCAGATCTTTTTTCAAATCAGGCTCCTGCACATGGCTCAAGGCAAAAAGTACTTGTTTCTCCGTAATCATAGCTGCAAAGGTTACGAATAAGACACAGCAAGGCAAGGATTGTTTGCAGTTTGTGCAGGTTTTAAAACAGCCTATCTGTGTTCGCGCTCGTACAGCGCCTTTTCAAGCAGCTCCCGGTGGTTGGGGTGTGCAATGGAAATCAGCGCCTTGGCCCGTTGCTGCATATTTAAACCGTAGAGGTTCACTTTACCGTATTCGGTAACCACCCAGTGAATATCACCGCGACTGGTTACGACCCCCGCTCCCTGTTTGAGCAAAGGCACAATGCGTGAAATCCCTTTATTGGTTACTGAAGGAATAGCAATAATGGGTTTACCGCCTTTCGAAAGAGAAGCTCCGCGAATAAAATCCCTTTGCCCGCCAATACCTGAATACTGATAAGTACCTATGGAATCTGAACACACCTGCCCTGTAAGGTCAATTTCAATGGCACTGTTAATGGCTGTTACCTTAGGATTAAGACTTATGTTGCGCGGGTCATTTACGTAATCAATTTCCAGTCCTTTCACCAGTGGATTATCATCAACAAAGTCATACAACTTGCGTGTACCCAATAAAAATCCTGTAGTGCAATAGCCCGGAACTATTTTTTTGCGGCTGTTGTTGATTACCCCGCTTTCTATCAGGGGAATCACACCGTCAGAAAACATTTCAGAGTGCAACCCCAGGTTTTTGAGGTGCCCCAGTTTAGTGAGCACAGAATCCGGAATACAGCCAATGCCCAACTGAAGTGTACTTCCGTCTTCTACCAAAGTAGCTACCTGCTCACCAATCTGCTCTGTTAAAGTGGAGCATTTTTCCGCATAACTCACTTCAGGCAATACATCATTTACCTGCACGGCAAAATCAATTTCGCTCACATGCACAAAACCATCTCCGTGCACACGCGGCATATTGGGGTTTACCTGAGCAATTACACACACCGCATTATTTACGGCTGCTTTGGCCACATCTACGGAAGTACCCAGCGAGCAAAAACCATGTTTATCGGGTGGAGATACATGTATCACCGCTACATCAATGGGTAAAATCTTACTGTGAAACAAACGCGGAATCTCACTCAGAAAAACAGGGATATAATCCCCCCGGGTAGAGTTGACCGCTTCGCGCACACTGGCAGACACAAAAAGAGAGTTGATGAAAAAATGTCCTTCCAGTTCCGGGTCATTCAAATCAATACCGTGCAAACTGATGCTTATCAGCTCCACATCCATTAGTTCGTCTTTACGCTGAATTAAAGCCTTGATTAAAGAAACCGGTGTGGCTGCGCTGCCGTGCAAAAAAACTTTATTACCTGATTTTATCGCCTCTACCGCTTGCTGAGCGGAAACGTAATTTAAGTGGTTAGTCATGCATGCAAACTACCTCAAAAAACAACTCATAAAAAATGACTTTTGACAACTTAGCTGAAGTAAATACAATCTCAAATACCATCCGGACAAAAAGCCATGATTTTCACTTTCATGCACTTACATTTTCAGCCCCTTGTCTCTCTGAAAAAACCCTTACCTTTCGGGTTCGTTTTACAAACAGATGATACCCCGCGAGAAAGTTGAAGAGATTATAAATGCTGCCCGCATTGAGGAAGTGGTGGGTGAATATGTAACGCTCAAAAAACGTGGAGCTAATCTGTTGGGCGTTTGTCCTTTTCACAACGAAAAAACGCCTTCATTTACAGTTTCTCCGGCCAAGGGTATTTACAAATGTTTTGGTTGCGGAAAAGCAGGTGACAGTGTGCGTTTCATTATGGAGCACGACAGCATGAGTTACCCTGATGCTTTGCGTCATTTGGCCAACAAGTACAACATCACTATTGAAGAAATTCAACTTACGGATGAAGCGCTGCAATCACAAAACGAACGCGAGAGTGTACTCATCTCCATCAAATATGCTGCTGATTATTTTATACAGCAATTGTGGGATACGGAAGAGGGACAAAACATCGGTCTCTCCTATTTTGAAGAACGCGGTTTTAGCAAGGACACTATAAAGAAATTCGGATTAGGTTACAGTAAAGACGGCTGGAGTCATTTTTACGAACATGCCATCTCCCAGGGGTACAAGCATGATTTTTTACAACGTGCCGGATTAATTACA
>DATGWX010000100.1:0-8419 GCA_035299275.1 Bacteroidia bacterium | reverse complement strand
ATTCCGTTTTTTCTGTGGTGTGCGACCTTACCAACCCAATACTCACCAGGTTCACCAGCATTTTGGTGGCTCTCCAGCGGGAGATATTTAACAACTTGCAGGTTTCGCGCAGGGTGATTCGCTCGTTTTGTTCGAGGTATTTGAGCAATGATTGTTCGTGCTTTGAATAATTGATAATGGTGTTTTGCATACTGTGTTGTCTGCGTAGTACATCCACCACCACTTTGCTGGCCAGTAAACTTTTATCTTTTACCCGAATGTACACCCACCACTTGTCATCTTCCCCTTTGGCGTAGTAAGGTTTGTCGGGGCCTTCAGGAATAATGGCCTCAATAATTACTTTGCCGTTTATTTCCCATTCTATCAGTTCAATGTCTAATTCCGGTTTGCAGTAAAAATGTGCGGCTAAATCGAGCATGTATTTTTCGTCTTCACTTTGAATACCGCTGATCATTTTTTTATCGGTAACGCCCACCAACAATCGTCCGCCTTTGTGGTTGGCAAAGGATACCATGGTTTTGGCAATTTTAGCTGCCGAAGAAATGGTTTGTTTGAAATCGAGTGTATCGCTTTCTCCGGCTAAAATGAGTTGCTGAATGTGGGTGAGGCCCATGCGCGCAAAAGTAATATTTTAGTAGAAGGGATTGTCACGTGATTTACTGTTGTAATTTTCATCCCATACATTCAGTTTCATTCTGATGCCCCATCGCCACATTGATGAATAGTCAACTTCGCTTCCGGGGAAATGGGATATGGAATAAAGTGAAACGGTATATTCAGTAAAAATATTTACATAACACCCGGCATTATATTTAACTCCTCCCAGCCCATATACACCTAACATGAGTGGAAATGTCTTATCAGGTAAGAGGTAGTCAATTCTATCGTATTTGAAAACAGAGTCGGTGCCTGAGTAATAGCTCCTGCTTGCAGAGAAATTATCAAACACTGTGAAACCGGCCAATAGCCCTACACCACCATAGAAGGATAATCTTTTGAATACAGGTTTCGTATTCCATAGCATATCAGCTCTTAGCTGCAACGCACTTGCCCTGCGGTTAAAAGTATACTTCACGCTAGTGGTATCTGTTTTTGGTGACGATATCAGTTCGTCCTCATAATAAAAATTGTGAAAACCATGATAAAACAAACCGAGGCGAGCCTCTTTGTTAAACCTTGGGGTAGTGCGCTCAAGAAGTTCATAAGAACAAGATAATCCGGCTTCCACTTGAATGTCTGGGCCTGAAAAATCTATAACTTCTATTTTAAGTCCTAAAGCCAAATCTGCTTGTCTTTTTTTTAATAAGTCCGATGAGGGAAAAGCTTGATCCATACTTTTTGTAAGTTGATCACCATTGATTTGGGCTATGTGAATGCCCGCCATAAGGTTATATCCGTTAGCTTGCCAATTGTATCCAAAAAGCTTAAAGGGCTTGCTGGGGAAAACAAGTACAGGTGTCTTTGTCGTATCGGCATCGGTTTGAGCAAAAGAGTTTTGTGAAAGCAGTAATGATAATAATGTGGTGAGCAACAGTGCTGTTCGCAAAGGAGTTATTTTGCTGAGGGGTGGCAGGCGCGGGGTCATATCGTTACAGTCAAATATAAACTTTACACTAAGTAACCCAAAAACAATTCTCTTTATTACTTTTGCGCCCGATAAAAAAAAACAGAAAACAATATGAAGATAGCTGTAGCCAAAGGAGATGGAATAGGTCCGGAGATTATGGACGCGGTGTTGCATGTGTTTGATGCGGCACAAGTTCCGTTGCAGTATGAGTTTATTGAAATGGGAAAAACCTATTTCGAACAGGGAAACAGTGCGGGCATGACTCCCAAAGCCAAAGAGATTGTGGAAGACCTGGGCATTGTTTTTAAAGGCCCCATGGAAACCCCCAAAGGCAAAGGGATGAAGAGTATTAACGTTACTGCCCGTAAAACATGGAGCACTTACGCCAACCGCAGGCATTTTCAAAGTTTGCCCGGTGTAGATACTGTATTTTCCAAAGCCGGTATTCCCATTGACATCACCATTGTGCGCGAGAACATTGAAGGCACTTACGGAGGCATAGAACACCTGAACACACACGATGTGGCCATTTGCCGCAGGATTATTACCCGCCCCGGAAGTGAACAGGTAATCCGATTTGCTTTTGAGATGGCCCGCAAAGAAGGTTTCACCAAAGTAACCTGTGCCCACAAAGCCAACATCATGAAATTGACAGATGGTCTTTTTCTGGAAACTTTTCAGGAAGTAGCCAAAGAATATCCGGAAATCAATTGCAACGATATCATTGTAGATGATCTGGCCATGAGGTTGGTGGCTCGTCCGCATGAGTTTCAGGTAGTGGTGCTTACTAACCTCCAAGGTGATATTATGAGCGACCTCTGTGCCGGACTGGTAGGCGGTTTGGGTTTTGCTCCTTCAGCCAACATTGGCGACAACATCTCCATTTTTGAAGCCGTTCACGGAACTGCTCCCGATATTGCCGGTAAACTGATGGCCAACCCCACCTCACTTTTATTAAGCGGATTGATGATGTTGCGTCACCTGGGTTATGTAAAACATGCAGCCGAAATTGAAAACGCTCTACGTTACACCTTAGAGCAAGGTGTTCACACCGCTGATTTTGGCGACCGCAGTATTCCGTTCTCCGACACCAATGAATTCGCGCAGGCCATCATCAACAACCTGGGTAAAAAACCGGAATTTTCTAAACCGCGTGAAGCGAAAGACGGTGTAGCTATTTTCACTAAACCGGCTGCTCCATCGGTTCAGCGCATGATGGAATCTAATGTGGATAATGCGGAGAAAAAAATTGTGGGCGTTGACCTGTTTATCGAAACAAATCTGCTGGGTCAGGCCATTGCCGATAAGATTACTCCACACCTTACACCTTCTCAAAAACTGATAATGATTTCTAACCGCGGTACACAGGTATGGCCCTCCGGTTCCATTTTTACAGAGTGTATTGATCACTACCGTGTTAGGGTAGAAGGTGATATAAGCCAGAAGGAGATATTTTCCTTGCTGAGTTCGCTTAGCGATACCTTCTACATCCCCTCGTTTGAAATATTGCGCATGTACGGAGATAAAAAAGGATACTCCCTTGCACAGGGGCAGTAACCACTTTTGAGTAGACATAAAAGAAACGGCAGCCCTCGGGTTGCCGTTTTTGTTTTAACGGGCCGTAACTGATAAATATCAGGCGCAGCTATACAGGAAAAATTTAAATTTGTCGGCCATGAGTAATTTTGAATTTTCGTTGAGCTATGCACAGGCTCAGGATGAACAGGATGTACTGAAACAATTCCGTTCACAGTTTTTATTCCCGCAGCACCACGGTAAAGAGGTCATTTACCTCACCGGTAACTCACTGGGTTTGCAGCCTGTTACCGTCCGCGCTGCTGTTGAACAGGAACTCACCGACTGGGCCACTTACGGAGTGGAGGGGCATTTTCACGCTAAAAACCCCTGGTTCCATTACCACAAATTTTTAACAGAAAAAGCCGCCCGTGTGGTAGGCGCAAAGCCCGTTGAAGTGGTGGTGATGAACAACCTAACCGTTAATCTGCATTTGATGATGGTAAGTTTTTACCGTCCCACAGCACAACGATATAAAATTATTATGGAGGGTGGGGCTTTCCCTTCCGACCAATATGCCATGGAAACACAGGCCCGTTTTCACGGACTTGACCCTGAAAAAACGATTGTAGAATTATTGCCACGTGAAGGAGAATACACTTTACGCACGGAAGATATTCTGGCTGCCATTCAACAACACGGCAATGAACTGGCTTTGGTGATGATGGGCGGAGTAAATTATTACACCGGTCAGGCCTACGACATGCAGGCCATTACAAAAGCCGCGCATGAAGCAGGTGCCTATGCCGGTTTTGACTTGGCACATGCTGCGGGTAATTTGCATTTACAACTACATGATTGGGACGTGGATTTTGCGGTGTGGTGTTCCTACAAATACCTCAACTCAGGTCCGGGAGGCACATCAGGTGCTTTTGTGCATGAACGTCATGCCGATAACAAAGAACTCATTCGTTTTGCCGGCTGGTGGGGACATAATGAAGAAGAACGGTTTCTGATGAAGAAAGGCTTTAACCCCATGTTGGGTGCACAGGGCTGGCAGTTGAGCAATGCCCAGGTATTCCCGATGGCCATTCACAAAGCTTCTCTTGATATTTTTGATGAAGCGGGCATGAAACAACTTCGGGATAAAAGTGTTCAATTGACAGGTTACTTAGAATTTGTTTTAGATGAAGTAAATGCCGGTCTGGAAGAACACGAGCAGTTGAAAATAATAACTCCGCGCGATGTGAACCAAAGAGGAGCTCAGTTGTCAGTAGTGGCTGGTGAGCGCGGCAGGGCCTTGTTTAAGTTTCTTACAGAAAATGGTGTGGTAGCAGACTGGCGCGAGCCTGATGTTATTCGCATGGCACCGGCACCTTTGTACAACAGCTTTACCGATGTATATCATTTGGGAGTATTGCTGCACAAGTTTTTTGTTTCATAGTATAAAAAGATTTCTGCCGCAAGGCACAGTATAAAATGAATAAGTATGAGCGAACGTATTAACATCATAGGCGGAGGACTCTCCGGATCATTGCTGGCTATTTACATGGCCAAACGCGGCTTTCAGGTGAACCTGTTTGAACGCAGACCCGACATGCGCAATAACCGCATGTCTGCAGGCAAGTCCATTAATCTGGCACTTTCAACCCGTGGTTTACGCGCGTTGGAAAAAGTTGGTTTGGATAAAGCGATTCTGGAAGATGCCATTCCCATGTACGGACGCATGATGCACATGAAAACCGGTGAACTGAATTATCATCCTTACGGTAAAGAAGGGCAGGCCATCAATTCCGTTTCTCGTGGTCGTCTCAATATTCAACTGCTTGAACTGGCCGATGCTTATGAAAACATCACCCTGCATTTTAATACCAAATGTGTGGATGTGGACATTGATAAAGCTACTGCTACTTTTGAAATGGAAGACGGTTCAGTAAAAACATATGAAGCCGATAGAACCATTGGAACTGATGGAGCCTTCGCTGCTACCCGCGCCCGTTTACAAACTTCCGACAGGTTCAATTATTCACAAACCTACATGCCTGTGGGTTATAAAGAATTGAGCATTCCGGCAGGTGAAGCAGGTGCTTTTCTGATGGAGAAAAATGCATTACACATCTGGCCGCGCGGGGCATTTATGATGATTGCTTTGCCTAATCCGGCAGGTGATTTTACCTGTACATTGTTTCTGCCCTTTGAAGGAGAAAAAAGTTTTGCTAACCTCACTACTGAACAACAAGTGAAAGACTTTTTCGCAACAGAGTTTCCTGATGCTATGGCCATGATGCCTACACTGATAGAAGATTTTTTTACCAACCCTACCTCGTCATTGGTAACGGTGCGTTGTTATCCATGGGTGAAAAAAGATAAACTTGCTTTAGCCGGTGATGCTGCACATGCCGTGGTGCCTTTCTTCGGGCAGGGAATGAATTGTTCTTTTGAAGATGTGTTGGTAATGGATGAATGCATTGGCAGACATTACCCTGACTGGAACACGGTTTTCAGCGATTACCAGCAACTGCGTAAACCCAATGCCGATGCCATTGCTGATTTAGCTATACAAAACTACAGCGAAATGGCCGACAAGGTGGGTGATAAAGAATTCTTACACAAAAAACACATTGAACATGATTTGTCAGAGCTCTACCCCGAAGAGTTTAAATCGCAGTATGAACTGGTCACCTTCAGCACTACTCCTTACAAATATGCGCTCGACCGGGGTAAGGTGAATGAACGCATATTGAATGCCATTGTAGCGCAAAAACTCGAGGCGGAGTTGCACAACAGGGAAAAGATACTCCCCATACTGGAAGAGGCAGATAGACACTTTGGCGGAAAGTAGTACCTTTGTGTACTTAATAACCGCATTATGATGACTACACTGCAAAAGAGTTGTATCTTTTTATTCTTCCTGATGCTGATTACAGCATTAACTTCTTCAGCACAGTTAGCCAATTGTGATCAGAAAGAAGCCTTGGCAGTAAAAAATGCCAAGGTGTATTTTATTCTTAAAACAGAGAATAATGAAGCAGATAAAATTTACAATCATTTTCTCACAAAATATGTTCCCACCTATTGGAACCTGGGGAAGTTTGATTTTGTAAGTGCCGATACCATTGATAAAATCATACTCAACGACAAGGTTTATTTTGTAAATATTTTTGATGAGGAAATTATCTCTACCAACGGCATTATTAACGTAAGCTCCATGGGTATCATAAAAGGAGGTAAATTGTTTAAGCAATACAAACACACCGATGAACTGGCTTGGGTATATGTGCGCAAAGATTTGTGGGACTATGCTCCTAGGTTTCCGGGCATCTTACAGGTACTGCAAAATACTATCGCCTGGAAGGCAGATGTTGCCAACAAAAAGAAGGACATCTATTCCTCTTTTAACAAACAACTCTCCATGAAAGACAGGATACTGTATATAGAGAAAAAAGACCTGAATGAAAAACTGGTTGACGTAAGCAAACTAAGTAAACACTATAAGTTTAATTACAAGATAGTAGAGAAAGAAGAGTTGCTAAAAGCCATTGAAGAACAAGACCCCAAGGTGGTGTACATGCACCTGACAAACAACCGCAATTCCAGCTGCTTTTTTATAAGTGCCAAAGAAGGTAAAGTGGTGTGGGAACACCAGGCCACCATCAACACCGATATTCAGTTAGTGAATTTTTTGGTGTTGGAAGAATTCAGCAGTGCAATCCATTACGCTATTGAAGAAGCCAAGTAAAATGGTTCGCCCCTTTTTTTTATTGCTGTTCACTTTTTTGTCGTTGCACATTTTTGCTCAAAGTAAAAATGAAGTTGCAGTGCGACAGGTACTTGCTATACAGGAGCAAGCATGGAATCGTGGCGACCTGCAAGGTTTTATGCAGGGGTATTGGAAATCAGATTCCCTACAATTTATAGGCAAAAACGGAGTGACCTACGGTTGGCAAAAAACGTTTGATAACTACAAAAAATCGTATCCCGATACGGCCACAATGGGAAAGCTTTTCTTTACACTATTGCATGTAAAAGAGTTGGGTAAAGAGAGTATGTTTATTACCGGCAAGTGGGACCTGCAACGCACCAAAGGTAATGTGGGAGGTTATTTTACTTTACTCTTTCGCAAAATAGCAGGAGATTGGGTGATTGTGAGTGACCACACTTCGTGATGTTAGTTGGTTGCTCCACCTAAATATTTATAAATTAATAAAACAGGTTTAACTTGTCCTGAAGACCTGCCGTTTCTTTGTTTGTTATAAAAATCACTCCAACTATCTCCCCACTTGAATAGTGGATACCCATCTGTTCTAAAAGACATTAGCCTATTTTTTTTTCCTCTTATAGAAAAACTAAATGCGCTCAACAGTTCAAAATTTTGCTTACTGATTAATGAGTCAGAATTATATTTACTAGTCATCGGATAGTCCCTTGCTTGACTTAATTCAGGTTGCCATTTTGAACCTTTTTTAGACCAAATGTCAACATAAAAATCGCTAGTAACAGAGTAAAAATTGTTTGATTGTGATTTTAGAGTATCATTTATAACGTAACTAATGAGAATACGGTTTGTGTCAAGTAATGCAATGTGGGAGATGCTTGAGTAAACTTTGGTTTCAAGATAAGCAATAGAGTCAAGTAGCTTATAATTCGGTTTTCGTTCATATTCGATTTCAATGCTTTTGATGATATCACGTTTAAATGGATGCCATCCTTTAGGAGCAAAATCAATAATTTCCTCATTTACTTTTCCAGAATTCTCATACATTATTCTGATTTTTGAATCAACTGGGCTTATATATGCTAGAATATTTTTATTTAGTGTTGCATAGCTTTTTTGAGGACTAATAAGTGACTTTCCAATATCATCATACTGTTTATATAGTGTATTAAATGTAGTTGAGTTGCTGTCAATGAATAGCCATTCGAAAAATGGGGATTTATTTTGGATCATTTTATTGTATCGTCCAATCCAAATTCTCCCATTATACGTTTCAATATGCAAATATCTTACAGTATGTCTTGCTTGCAACGATATATCACGATTAATTTTATAAATGTTTTTAGATGATTCGATAAATTCATAAACATGTTCTTGAGTTAAGAATACTATTCGATTCTGCTCAATTGAAAATGAATGTAAATTTTGTTCAATGTCCTTTAGATAATCTCCTGAAATATGGAAACTTTTTTCCTCTGCTTTTGATGCAGGTATGTCGTACTCAACTAGTATAAGGTCACCAGTATTCTTTTTAATACTTTTTATGTAGAATACTTTATCATTATTTGCAGAAAATGTAAAAAAGTCTGTCGAGACGTCATTAATATAAAGTAAAGAGTCAA
>DATGWX010000099.1:0-4851 GCA_035299275.1 Bacteroidia bacterium | reverse complement strand
TGGTTTAAATTACCGTGCAGCCAAACAAACCTTCTTGCGCCTGTCATACGGAGAGGGGTATCGTTTCCCAACCGTGGCAGAACGTTATGTGCAGGATTTGGCGGCTGATTTGAAAATTGTTCCTAACCCGTCATTACAAAGCGAGCGGGGGTGGACAGGCGAAGTGGGCGTGCAACAAGGATTTAAGGTGGACCAGTTCAGCGGTTCAGTTGATTATGCGGTTTACTGGATGGAGTACACCAATTTGATTGAATACAACTTCGGACAACATGAGCCTCCTACACTTGAAAACCCGTTGGGCGTAATAGGATTTAAGCCAAAGAACATTGGCAGGGCAAGGGTGGCCGGTATGGAGTTGAGTGTAACCGGAGAAGGACGTATTGGGCCGGTATTTGTGCGCACACTTTGCGGAGCCACACTTAGCTATCCCGTTAATCTGAACAAAGACACTGCTGCACGAAAAGCAGGGAATTACATAGGAGACTTTTTTGATAATACGGGAAGTATTGACAGCAGCAACCTGCAAAATATTTTGCCCTACCGTAACCGTAAATTGCTTAAAGCGGATGTGGAAGTTGAATACAAACGCTTTTCAGTAGGCTACTCTGCTTTTTATTACGGAGCTTATGAAAACATTGATTTTTATCTGTTGTTGCTGGTGCCCGGTTTAAACAACTTTATGAAAAAAACGGGTAGCGGAGATTGGGTACACAACATGCGCTTTGCCTGGAAAGCGTCTGATAAATTAACAGCCGCATTCCTTGTGAACAATGTGGCGAATCATGAATATGCGTTGCGACCTGCGAAGATGGATGCTCCCCGCAGTTTTACCTTACAAATGCGTTACCTGTTCAGGTAAAGCTTAGTGTTTAACCAGTATCTTGTGTGTGGTTAGTTTGTCGCCAGATTTCAGTTGGATGAGGTATAAACCTGCCGGCCATTGGCTGCTGTTTATGTTTTCATCACTTTGTACTGTGGAGGCACTCAGTTCTTTTTCCACTACCACATTGCCCAGCAAGTTGCATACAGTTAATTTACCCGTGCTGCTTATGGGGGCCAGTTTCAACTGAATGGATTGGTTAGCCGGGTTAGGATACACACTGAACAATTTTCCTTCACCTATTTGCGGGCCGGTAGAAACTGTAGCGAGAATTTTAAAATTGTATATGCCTGAGTCAATTCGTGAAAATGGAATGCTGCCACCTATTAAGGTGTTGGTTTGAATCCTTATTTTGATGGGGTAGTCGCCCACTTGTGCGAGTGTTGGAGTGCCTGTTATAACAGCACAACCGTTACTTCCACCGGCAAAATTGCAGTTAACTTTATTGCAGTTATATACAAAGCCTGTGGGAATACCTTCCATAGCCAGAATTTTGCTGTTTTGTACGCTTACTGATACGGGCGTGCCGTTGTAGTCCACCACAGTATCTTTAGGCACCCTGAAAAAAACCACCTGCGTATATGGTGTACCTGCAATGGCATTGTCCAGAAATTCGGGTTCTATGTAGTTGCTCATTCCTGCACGTGGGGTGCATTGTGCATAGGCGCTTGCCCAACTTGCTGCCAACAGGCTTATAAGGAGGTATATTTTTTTCATGTTAACCGGTTTATTTAATCAAAGATACTGTATTTAGATGATTGGTTGTATGTTAAGTGCTTTATTGAGAAAACTTTTTTACCTTGCGCGCCCTCCTGACTAAAATACTTTATCCATGCCATTTGCCTCGCCAACCAGATTTTTGTTGCTTGCTTCATTGCTCTATGCGCTTTGTTTGCTAAGTTCCTGCGGGCAAAGTGCCGGTATTTCAAGTAAACCTGTTGATGCACAATTTAAACAATCTGTTGATGCAAAAAAAGAGTACTACATCTTACATCCCCAGTATTTATATCAGGCGTTGCACTATTATGATTCCTGCTACAGCCATGTAACTGAGCCGGGTTTTGAAGATGTGTTTTTGTATTACACCAGTATGTCGGGTATATGCTTTTATGCAGAGCAATATTCCATGGCCATTAAATATGCTGATACGCTGGAACAAAAATTAGCTACTCACATTACAACCTCTCCCAGAAACACGGAAATGTACGTGAGTACCCTTTTCATACGGGGGGATAATTATATGGCATTGGGTAAATACCAGGAAGCATTTTCCAATTATTTTAAGGCAAAAAATATTTTATCGAAAAACAGCAACGGCTGTGTAGAGGCCAATTATTCCTACCGAATCGGAATGGTGATGTACGGGCAAAAAAAGTATGAGGAGGCGAAAGGCCTTTTCACAGATTGTTTCTACCGTATGTATGAATGCAGTGCAGAGGAAAAAGCTCCTATAAGACAACAAGCCCTGCTGGATAATGTGGGGTTGTGTCATTACCAACTTGGTAACAATGACAGTGCTTTGTATTACTTCGAAAAAACGATTGAATTTATTGACTCGCACCAGAAAGACTTAAAAGAAAAATATGCAGATGCCGATTTTATACAAATAGCCAAGGGGGTTGTTTACGGCAACATGGCTAAAGTGTACCGCAGGCAAAAAGAGTATAAGAAGTCGGAGGAGTTGTACCGTAAGAGTATAGTCATTAACCTTAAGAGAGGTTATGATGTGCACGATGCCAAACTGGCTATGCTGGAACTCGCTTCTCTCTATGAGGAGACAAAAGACGCGGATGCATTGAAAAATACATTGGTGGCATTTGGAGCTGTATTGGACACTCTCCCCAATGTTCAGCAAATTATGAACTGGCACCAGCTTTATTCTGATTATTACCAGATGAAAAAAGATTATGTGCGTGCTTTTCATCACCTGAATGAGCTTAATCACTTGCGCGATTCACTTAAAATTACAGAGGCCAATAAAAATCAACCCGATATTCAGCAGCAGTTCGGTTATTATGAAAAACAATATGAGAATGAGTTGCTGAAGAAGGACAATGAGAGTAAACAATTCTCTCTTACTATAACGGCTTTGCTGGCCGCTTTGATTATACTGGCCAGCTTGTTTGTGTACTATGCCTACCACCGTTCTAAGAAAGACGTGCTGGTGCTCAGGCAGCTGAATGAACAGATCAGTATCCAAAAAACACAACTGGAAAATGCATTGACTGCACTGGAAGAAAACAACCATGCTAAAGACCGCATTATGCACGTGGTGGCGCATGACCTGCGCAATCCTATCTCCGCCATTTCTTCTATTTCCGTTTTGATTGCTGAAGAGTTTAATGAAACGCAAAAGGAGGCCAAAGAGCTTACCGCACTTATTAATACTACCTGTGGCAATGCACTCGAGCTTATCGGGGACTTGCTGGAAACATCCAATTCCCAGTTGTTGCCTGTAGAGCCTGAGCCTGTAGATGTAAATACGCTGTTGAGTAACTGTGTAAACCTGTTGCGGTTTAAAGCTGATGAAAAAGGACAAACCATTGAGTTAAATAAACTCAGTAGTTCGAGAACCATTTTTGCCGACCGTGAAAAAATGTGGCGCATGCTCAACAACCTTATCGTAAACGCACTTAAGTTCAGTCCTGATAAATCTGTGGTGAAGGTAACGGCTGAGGCCAAGGAGAATTACCTGCTCCTTTCAGTAAAAGATTTTGGCATTGGCATACCTGCTGACATGCAACCGAAAATATTCGACATGTTTACTTCTGCAAAACGCTCAGGTACCAAAGGAGAAAAATCTTTCGGGTTGGGCCTTTCCATAGTGAAGCAGTTTGTTACGGCACACCACGGCCGCGTTTGGGTGGAAAGCGAGCCGGGTAAAGGTGCTATCTTTTTTGTCGAACTTCCCTGGCAGTAAGAGAATCAGACTCTCCTTTTTGTAGGGCTTATTTAGTAGGTCTAAATAATAAAAACTCACAAGTGGTTTCTTTTGACGATTTATGAAAAAAATCTATCTTTACTAAACGAACCAAAGGTTCGTATATCTCCAATATGGGAAAGTATACGAACCTTTGGTTCGCATATAAACAAGTTAGCAGCAAGCATAACAGAAGACACAACAATGGACGAACAGAATAAAAAATTGAGAAAATTACGACTGACAATAATCTTGACGAGTATTGTTGGACTGTTAAGCTTTTTCTCAATGACTGTTACGACTTTTGCTTGGGGAGTTGGCGACACGACCTTACTTTATCTTTTACTTTACCCGACATTTTTATTGTCGACAATTTTAATAATTGCAAAAGTTAGAGTTGGTTATTATTTGACACTTTTGACCTCTTTGACTTATTCTATATTGTTGACAAGTGAAGTTGGTAAATATTTAATATTCAATTTTCATAACGATGTTTTGTTTTGGGTTTTGCTTCTTCCTTATCTGACATTTTTAGCTCTAATTCCTTTGACAGCAATCTACTTAACCGACAACAACAAGTTTGCGAAGACTTTTAAACTGACCTCAATTCTTTTGGCAGTAGGAATATTTGTATTCTCAATTGCAGACAGGTTTAACAAAGACTATTCAGACAATATTTTTGTTGACGCAGAAATCAGCGAACAAGGGCATATTACTCTCAATTGCAAACCTGGCTTTGCGGACTCTCGGACATTTATTGTGACAACCGACTTAAAAGAAATTGAAGAACAAATAAAAAAATATGGTGAATTCTATCAAGGAAGCTACTTTTTACAAAACACGAAAATCAAAAAGAACTTTCGGTTTAGTAAATTACAAAGCATTACATTGACAAAAATTGGTGACAATATAATTTCACCTCAATTAACTTGGACGACAAAAGAAATTAAAGGCGATGTTGACTTTTTACAACCATAAAACAAGCGGACAGACTAGAATGCCAGCTGCTAACACGGGTTTGGCAAAAGTGGCGGTTCAGTACTCCGCAGAC
>DATGWX010000098.1:0-2496 GCA_035299275.1 Bacteroidia bacterium | reverse complement strand
TTTCTTTTCTATTGGCTATTCCTACCATGTTTGCGGCCTCAGGACTGGACTTGCTGGAGAGTTATGAGTACATCAACTCGGGCAACATTTCTATACTCCTTATCGGTGCAGCAGTAGCATTTGTAGTGGCCCTTCTGGCAGTAAAAGCCTTTGTTACTTTTTTAACCCGTTACGGTTTTAAACATTTTGGCTATTACCGTATAGTACTCGGTATTTTATTTTTGGCCTACGCCTGGTATACGGGTTTAGAGTTACACGTATAAGATGCAATTTCCCCCTGATATTGTCAATGGTACCGTTTGGGTAGTGAATAAACCTTTAGAATGGACTTCATTTGATGTGGTCAATAAAATAAGGTTCGGGGTAAACGGTTTTGTGCGCAGGCATCCGGAGTTATATCCGCAGTACAAAGACAATCAGGGAAAGTTAGGTATTAAAGTAGGTCATGCCGGCACATTGGATCCTTTGGCCACCGGAGTGTTGGTGATTTGTGTGGGAAAAGCAGCCACAAAAAACATTGACACTATACAGGCTCAGGAAAAAGAGTATACCGGCACCATAAAATTGGGAGCTACAACACCTACTTATGACAGCGAGATGGAACCTGATGCACTTTTTCCCTGGGAACACATCACGAAAGAAATGGCACTTGATGCTGCACAACAGTTGACGGGTGAGTTGCAACAGCGTCCACCTATATATTCAGCCGTTAAAATTGATGGCAAACGTTCCTACCAAATGGCACGCTCGGGCAAGGATTTTGAAATATCCCCGAAAACAGTGACGGTAAAAGAGTTTGAAATAGTTGATTTTCGTCCGCCTGAAGTTGATTTCAGAATTGTGTGCAGCAAAGGAACGTATATCCGAAGTTTAGCACATGATTTTGGCAAACACCTTAACTCAGGAGGTTATCTAACAGCTCTTTGCAGAACGAAAGTGGGAGAATATGTAATTAAAGATGCTGTTGAATTAAAAAAAATTATAGATTTGTTAACTAAACAAAAAGAACAGAATGAAACTTTATCGTAGCCTGAATGATTTTGCCCGCATAGACAATGCTGTGGTTTCGCAGGGTACGTTTGATGGTGTACACATTGGCCATCAGGAAATAATAAGACGGATGCTCGAAGTAAAAGAGCGCACCGGTGGCGAAACGGTATTGCTTTCTTTTTTTCCTCATCCGCGTATGGTACTTTATCCGGATAACGAGGATTTTAAAATACTGCAGATTTTTGAAGAGAAGGTAGAGCGTTTTGATAAATACGGAATAGATCATTTGATTGTAGAACCTTTTACTACCCATTTCTCCCGCCAAACCACAGAAGAGTTTGTACGCGATATTCTGGTAGATAAAATAGGAGTGAAAAACCTTATTGTTGGTCACGATCATCGTTTTGGTAAAAACAGAGAAGGCGGCTTTAAAGATTTAAAAGAACTTTCGCAGAAGTACGCATTTGATGTAGAAGAAGCCCCTGCACTTTTGCTTGATGGGGTTACGGTAAGTTCTACCAAAATACGTGAAGCACTGTTAACAGGTAACATCAGCAAAGCAACAGAATTGTTGGGTTATAATTTTACATTAAAAGGTGTGGTAAAGCAAGGCAACAAAATCGGCCGCACCATAGACTTTCCTACCGCCAACATTTATATTCTGGAGAAGTACAAACTCATTCCGGGTGAAGGAGTGTATGCTGTGGAAGTGGATGTGCTGGGAGAAAAATTCAAAGGTATGCTCAACATTGGCAAGCGGCCAACCGTAGGCGGAAGCGGGGATGTAACCATTGAGGTACATTTGATTAACTCTGCCAAAGACTTGTACGGAAGAGTTATCAAGATAAACTTTGTTGAAAAAATACGGAACGAAATTAAGTTTCCGAGCCTTGATGACCTCAAAAAACAACTCGAAAAAGATAAATTTGAAGCGCTCAGAATTTTAGCTTGAGTGTATCAGAGGTATCGTATTGAAAAGAGTTAGATTATTTTTATTCGCATTTAGTTTATTGACTGTATCGTTTTCGGCTTTAGCACAAACCGAAGAGGATGATTTAGTGCTGCCCGATAGTGCAGACGTGGAAGAAATTGATTCCGTAGAATTTATTTCTGAAGAATCTATTGACATGATTGATGCTGAGCTGGATGAAAAGCTTGCGGTATACATTGACTCACTTTACAATGCTGAAGGGAAACGCTACGGATTTATGTTTGATTCAGCGATTATCCCGGCTAAGCAATATTACGCCATTTGGGATACCATCGTAATTAACCCTTACAATGAAGATCTGGCCAACATGGAAGAAATTATTCCCATCCCTTTACAGGATGATGATGATTGTTTCTTTTTTCCGCCATGCAAGGGAGACATTACCTCTGGCTTTGGTTTCAGACGATGGGGACGCAGGCTTAAATTTCACTACGGGGTAGATGTGCGTTTGTTTACCGGAGATCCGGTGTATGCAGCATTTGACGGGGTGGTGCGTGTGGCCAAGCTTAGTGTGG
>DATGWX010000097.1:0-2297 GCA_035299275.1 Bacteroidia bacterium | reverse complement strand
ACCGTAGCCGGAAATGCATATTGCTTTTTGAAAGTTCGTGCCTCACTGTATGGGATGCTTCGGTAAACCTTATTTCTGCGGTTTCGTCCGCCAATGTGCATGTTGCTTCCGCGGTTCTTGATGTTGAATGAATTGGCCCCCATGTTGGAAAAGTTATCGCTGATGGAGCTTTGTATTCCGTCAATGGCGGTTAACATACCCACCAAGGCCATTATTCCGATGGAAATAATCAGCGAGGTAATGAAGGTGCGCAACTTATTCCCCATTATGGAATTAAGTGCCACTTTTATATTTTCCCAAATGCCCATATAGTAATTTCGAATTACCTCTTAATTAATATGCAGAACAAATAAATCCGACCAATGTGGTGTAACGCTCTACAAAACCCGACTATTGTTTAAAAATGAACCCGCGTTCCTCTTCAGCAAAATCAATTGTTATGCCCACCAGTTGCATACTCTGTAATTTGTTGTAACTAAAGGTTAACCCGTTAAGTTCAAAATTCAGGTCGTTTTTATCGGGCACGTCAAATCCTATCGTATAAGGAACTTCTCCCTCGTTTAGTTTTTTCCTGATACTTATACGTACCACATAACCCTGTGGTACTTTGAGTAAACTGGACAGTCTTTTTACTTCTTCAAGTGCAGAAGGAGTGATGTGTATAGGGCTGGTCATGGGAGCAAAGATAGAGCCTGTAGTTAAGTAAAATTTTGTGTTTTTTTACGTGTTGAAATTTATTTTTTCGTTATAGTTTTACACCATCATTCGTTTAAAACATAATCATATGGATGTCTGGGTAGTATTGTTGGAAATGGTAAAAATTTTGGTTCCCGCGTTAATAATTTTTGCGGTAACGTACACTTTACTGAATAACTTTTTTAAAAGCGAGTACAACAAGAGATTGTTGGAACTTAAAACCAAAAATCAGGATATACTTACGCCTATTCGTTTGCAGGCATACGAGCGCCTGGTGCTTTTACTGGAGCGTATTTCACCTAATAGCCTGGTGATGAGAGTAAACAAGCAGGGGATGACGGCTTCGCAGTTTAAAGCAGAATTAATAGCTACTATCAATGATGAGTTCTCTCACAATCTTTCCCAGCAGGTTTATGTATCTATACAGGCCTGGACATTGGTTAGGGCCGTGAAAGAAAAAATGATTAACATTATTAACATGACCTACACAACGCTTGACCAAAATGCCAGTAGCATCGATTTGGCTAAAGCCATTTTTGAACACCTGATTAAGTCAGAGGAAATACCTACCCAAACTGCCATTGATTTTTTAAAGAAAGAACTTCAGATTGTTTTTGAACAATAAAGTATGCCGGAAAAGACGTTTACTACCGACTCAGGTATAGAAATTAAGCAGGTTTATACAACATCTCCGGAGCAAAAAGAATTGCCGGGAGTATTTCCTTTTACCAGAGGTATACAAAAAGATATGTACCGCGGTCGCTTGTGGACCATGCGTCAGTATGCAGGATTCTCTACCGCTGAAGAATCCAACAAACGTTATCACTACCTGCTGCAACAAGGTACAACCGGACTTTCTGTGGCATTTGACTTACCTACACAAATAGGGTACGACTCTGATCATGCTTTTGCTGAGGGCGAAGTAGGAAAAGTAGGGGTAGCTATTGATTCACTTAAGGACATGGAAGTACTTTTTAACGGAATCGAACTGGAAAAGATTACCACCTCCATGACCATTAATGCAACTGCTTCTACCTTATTGGCCATGTACATTGCCTTAGCCAAAAAGCAGGGAGCTGATATCAGCAAAATATCAGGTACCATACAAAATGATATTCTGAAAGAATATGCGGCACGTGGTACTTATATCTATCCGCCTAAGCCATCCATGCGCTTGATTACGGATATTTTTGCTTATTGCAGTAAAGAAGTTCCCAAGTGGAATACCATTTCTATTTCAGGTTACCACATTCGCGAAGCAGGTTCAACAGCCGCTCAGGAATTGGCTTTTACACTGGCCAATGGAAAAGCGTATTTACAAGCAGCTATTTCAGCCGGTTTGGATATTAATAATTTCGGTCAGCGTTTGTCATTCTTTTTCAATGCGCACAACAACTTTTTTGAAGAGATAGCCAAATTCAGAGCAGCCAGGAGAATGTGGGCCAAGATTGCATCAGAAATGGGGGCAACCGAACCCAAAGCGCAGATGTTACGTTTTCATACACAAACAGGAGGCTCCACGTTAGCTGCTCAACAGCCTGAGAATAATATTGTGCGTGTAACATTGCAAGCTATGGCAGCCGTGTTGGGCGGAACACAAT
>DATGWX010000096.1:0-5578 GCA_035299275.1 Bacteroidia bacterium | reverse complement strand
GAACTGAATGAAGCCATACGTTTACAAAATGATGTAAAGCAGGGGTTGAGTTCAGCCATCTTTACCACACACATGCAGGAAATGGAAAACTTCCTTTCTACTGCAGGTTCTGATTGCGGAATTGCCAACGTTAATATCGGCACTTCAGGAGCTGAAATTGGGGGAGCTTTTGGTGGGGAGAAAGAAACCGGAGGTGGCCGCGAATCAGGTTCCGACAGTTGGAAAGCCTACATGCGCAGGCAAACCAACACCATTAATTACAGCAACCAAATACCGCTGGCACAGGGCATACAGTTTGATTTTTAAGAATTGGTACGTAAATTGGAAACTATACAGGCAAATTACTCACCTATGAAGAGGATACCGTATTTAGTGGTTGGATTGGTGATTGCGTTGATCAGCATTCAGGCCACTTTGGCCCAAAAAAATAACTCAACTGAAACAGAGCCACCTGTACGGGTAGTTCAGAATAATGCTTTTACGTTTGGTGAGAAATTGAAGTACCGGGTGCATTACGGGTTTATGAATGCCGCCAATATTGATTTTGAAGTAAAGCCCGATACGGTAAGAGTAGGCAAAAAAAACACCTTTCATGTAATTGCCTTTGGCCGAACCATCAGTGCTTTTGACTGGTTCATGAAAGTGCGCGACCGTTATGAATCACATATTGATCAGGTGTCCATGCTGCCTGTAAAATATACCAAAGATCAGGTGGAAGGAAATTACAAAGACCAGGATTATGCCATCTTCAATCACAGCAAACGCATTTGCATTCATGAAAAAGGTAAAATGACCATCGAACAAAATGTGATGGACTTAATCTCTGCTATCTATTATTTCAGAACATACGATTTCTCCAAGGCCAAACCCGGTGACAAATATGATTTTGAAGTTTACCTGGATAACCGCTTGTACAAAACCGGAGCAAAATTTTTAGGCAGAGAAGTACTTAAAAGTGATATCGGGAAAATACGCTGCATTAAGTTGCGTCCGCAATTAATTGTTGATCGTGTATTTAAAGATGCTAACGATATGACCTTGTGGGTAACGGATGATGAAAATAAAATTCCGGTACGTGTACAAAGTAACCTGCGGGTAGGCTCTCTTAAAGTTGATTTAATAGGATATTCAGGGCTCAAAAACTCACTGGCATTGATAAAATAATGCGGGGCAAAGACTAAAAAAATAAAGCAGAGAAATAACACATTATAATTTTGCTTGCTTTAGCTTTGCGTGAGCCATACTCATTACCATGCTCCCCTTAGAATTTAATCCATACTCCATTGCACTGCTTATGTCGGGCCTCACGGCCATGTTCATGGGCTTTATAATTTACCAGCGCTTAGGAGGTGCATCCAAATGGTTCGGTATACTCATGTTGTTTATCTCAGTATGGTCAATTGCTTACTCGTTGGAGCTATCAAGCAAGACCTTGCAACAGATGTTGTTCTGGATCAATATAGAGTACCTGGGTATTGCCGTTTTGCCGGCTTTGTGGATGGTATTTACTATCCGGTTCACCGGTAATAGTAAATGGCTTACCAAGGTTAACCTGTTCATCATTTTTCTGTTTCCCGCCATCAGCCTGTTGCTGGTGTGGACCAACTCACATCACAACCTTCATTATGCAACCGTTAGTATTGATAATTCAGGACCGTTTCCATTGCTTTCTTTCACACGAGGTTTGTGGTATTACGTGCACACGGCCTATTTTTATCTGCTACTGGCTTTTGGCAATTACCTGCTTATTATTCATTACAACAAGTCAGACGTAGTTTTCAGAAAACAAAATACCGCAATTGTTGCAGCAGCGTTTATTCCCTGGATGGTTAACCTCCTTTACCTGGCCGGCATTCGTCCGTTCGGTCATATTGATTTAACCCCTTATGCATTCATTCTTACTACTGTTTTAATCGGCATAGGTTTATTGCGGTTTAATCTGTTCAATATTATCCCGCTGGCACACGAACAGATTATTGAAAACATGAATGACGGGATTGTTATTCTGGATTCATACAACCGCATTATTGACCTCAACATGGGCATGCGTAGAATCCTGCAAAATACCGATGGCAAATTAATAGGAAAATACCTGGAACATGTGTTGCCTGCTGTAGAAAAACTTTATGACCGTGTGGCAAACAGTGGCCTGCACAGAAAGATTGAATTCAGCATAAACAAGCGTGTATATGAAACCGACATTACACACATTATAGATAAAAACTCCATTCAAAGCGGAACCCTTATTCTGTTTCATGATATAACTGAAAGTATAAACGCACAAAAACAACTGGAGCAACAGGCACAAAAACTGGATGAACTCAACAAGGTTAAAGACAAAGTTTTTTCTATTCTTTCCCATGACCTGCGCAGCCCTTTGGCCAGCCTTTCTTCACTTATTTCGATGGCGAAAGAGGGCGAAATTTCTGATGAAGAATTTAAGTCTTTTCTGCCGGCTATAGCTGATAATATTAACTACACATCAAGCCTTATTGATAATTTACTGCATTGGTCGCAACTGCACATTAAAGGAGATAGAATTGCCAAAACAACTTTTGATTTATGTGATGTTACCAACGGCTTGCTCATTTACTTCATAAAAAGTGCTAAAGTGAAAAACATTGAAATCGCTAACCTCATTGCTAAAAACACCTTTGTTACCGCAGATAAAAATATGATTCAACTGGTGCTGCGCAACCTATTATCCAACGCCATCAAATTCTCAGACCCTGGAGGTAAAGTTACCATTGAAGCACAAGATCTCTACCCTGAAACGGTGGTATGTGTTTCCGACACGGGAAAAGGAATGGATAAGGAAACCCTCAAAAAACTTTTCGGATACGAATCATTTACCACACGCGGAACAGCCAATGAACAAGGCACCGGCCTTGGCCTGTTGTTGTGTAAAGAGTTTGTAGAAAAAAACGGAGGTCGTATTTGGGTGGAAAGTGAGCAGGGAAAAGGCAGCCATTTTTGCTTTTAAATTATCGAAACAAAATAACCCGTTGCTCCCTATTTTTGCGTTTAACCTTTTCGGAAATGAATACTATTGACGTACGCAGCGATACCGTTACTCGCCCTACACCACAAATGCTTGAAGCCATGTTCTCAGCAAAAGTGGGAGACGATGTATTTGGTGAAGATGAAACTGTAAATACACTGCAGCAAAAAGCAGCAGATTTATTTGGCATGGAAGCCGCATTATTCTGCAGCAGCGGAACACTCACCAATCAACTGGCGATAAAATTACATACACAACCGGCTGATGAGGTTATTTGCTCGTCACTGGCACATATTTATTTGTATGAAGGTGGTGGCATTGCTTTTAACTCGGGTGCATCGGTAAGACTACTCTATGGTGAGCGCGGTATGTTTACCGCTGAACAAGTGATGAACAACATCAACAACCCCGCTGATGTACACTTTCCGCTTACACGCATGGTAGCGGTGGAGAATACCATGAACAAAGGCGGAGGCTGCTGCTGGGATATGGAGGAATTAAAAAGAATCAAACAGGTGTGTGCTGATAAAGGGCTGGCTTTTCATCTGGACGGTGCACGATTGTTTAATGCCTTGGTGGCCAAAAAAGAATCAGCAAAAGATTACGGGAAACTATTCGATACCATTTCCATTTGTTTATCCAAAGGTCTGGGTGCTCCTGTTGGTTCGCTGCTATTAGGAACCAAAGAACACATCTCCAAAGCACGCAGGCTACGTAAAGTAATGGGTGGTGGCATGCGACAAGTGGGTTATCTGGCTGCTGCCGGTATATATGCCCTCGACCATCACGTGGAAAGACTTACAGAGGATCATATCAAAGCGGCAAAACTGGAAAAGGCATTGCAACAGCTTAACTACGTTGACTTTATACTGCCCGTTGAAACCAACATAGTCATTTTTAAATTGAAGCCTGAAATTGCCCCCGACACATTCACCGCCTACCTCCTTAAAAACAACATCAAAGCATCAGGCATGGGCAATGGGCTTTTCAGAATGGTGATGCATTTAGACATAACTGCTGAACAGTTTGATTATTTGGAACATACACTAAAATCCTTCCCTGCCTGATTTTTATCAGCCCAAAGGAAACTTAACGATTCCTTAACATAGGGTGCATTTTCCCCCTCTACCTTTGTCCTCAAAGGTTTCTTTTATGTTTGGTTTAGACACAACCCTTACCGTTTTACTAGTAGTATGCTTACTCGCAGCATTCATTTTCGAATTCATCAATGGATTTCATGACACAGCCAATGCCGTAGCAACGGTAATTTACACCAACTCCCTCAAACCAAATGTGGCGGTAGTGTGGTCGGGCATTATGAATGCTACAGGTGTATTTATGGGCGGCATTACGGTTGCAATGGGCATCAGTAACTTATTGCCCGTTGATGTGCTCATTGATACCAACATTTACCACAATGTGGCGCTTATACTTTCTTTACTGGTAACTGCCATTATCTGGAACTTAGGTACCTGGTACCTGGGCATTCCCTGTTCCAGCTCACATACACTGGTAGGTTCGATGTTGGGTGTAGGACTTGCCTATTCATTTATTGCCACTGACCAAACTGTATCTTACGTAAACTGGAGTAAGGCTTCAGACATAGGAATGTCATTGTTACTTTCCCCGTTGTTGGGATTCAGTCTGGCTATTTTAGTGATGTACCTCTTGCGCATTTTTGTAAAAAACAAACAGATATTTAAAGAGCCTCAAACCAATCAACCACCACCCTTCTGGATACGGGTTACGCTATTGTTCACCTGTACAGCCGTTAGTTACTCGCACGGTTCGAATGACGGACAAAAAGGAGTTGGTTTGGTAATGCTTATTCTTATTGCTATTGTTCCAACCAAATTTGCTTTGGACCACAACAAAGATTTTTCTCAGTTCTCATCGGGGGCAAAAGAATTGCAGGTGCTGATGGCGAAAGTGGATGTGGCTCAACTGAACAAGGAAGACAGTTTTGAGTATGCAAAAACTTCACGCATAATCAACGACCTGAGCACCGACCTTTCCAAAGTAAGCGACATGAGTACTGCCTCAGAAGTGGAACAGTACAACATCAGAAAAGACCTGATTATTCTGACAAAATCATCAAAAAAGCTGATGGAAAGTGACGGACTGAACCTGAGTGAAAATGATAAAAAGAAATACCAGAGCGAACTTAAAAAAGTAAAAAGTCTTACCGACTACGCTCCCTCTTGGGTAATCCTGATGATTGCACTGGCATTGGGCTTGGGAACCATGGTAGGTTGGAAACGTATAGTGCAAACCATTGGTGAAAAAATAGGCAAAGAACACCTTACCTATGCACAGGGTGCTTCTTCTGAATTAGTAGCTGCTGCTACCATCAGTGCTTCAACAGCTTTGGGATTACCGGTAAGTACTACACAAGTGCTATCATCAGGTATTGCAGGTAGTATGGTGGCCAGCAAGGGCATCAAAAACCTGCAAAAGAAAACCATTCGCAATATTTTTATTGCCTGGGTACTTACACTTCCTGTATGTATTCTGGTATCGGGCGGATTATTCTTATTATTACGTTGGATACTGTAATTACTGCATCCACTCTTTACG
>DATGWX010000095.1:0-12865 GCA_035299275.1 Bacteroidia bacterium | reverse complement strand
GCATAAATACATTTTCTTCCTCTTCACTGCTTTCTTCCTCTTCTTTGTCCTCAGATTCCTGCTCTTCGTTGATGATTATACCCGCTGAACGCATGATGTTCTCATAGGTATAAATAGGGCATTTGAAACGAACAGCTAAAGCAATGGCATCTGAAGTGCGGGCATCAATCTCTTTTAATTCACCATTGTAATCACACAAAAGTTTGGCGTAAAAAACACCGTCAGTAAGTGTATGAATTAATACCTCATGAATTTGTACCTGAAATGTTTTGCAAAATGACACAAATAAATCATGTGTCATAGGTCGGAAAGGAACTATTTTTTCTATCTCAATAGCAATAGCCTGTGCTTCAAAACTCCCGATAATAATGGGGAGTTTACGGTTGCCGTTTTCTTCACCCAGAATAAGAGTGTAAGAGCCGTGCGACTGTCCGGAAGTAAGGCCAACAATTTCTAACCTGATTTTTTGCATCGGGAAATAGGGTAGTGCTCAGTAGTCAAAGTTAGGAAAAACATACGACACTGAGTATACGAATAATTAATTCTGTGAGGCTTTAAGTTTTCTGGCTGCAGCAGTAATTTTTGGCAATACGTCAAATACATCACCTACTATACCATAATCAGCAGCTTTGAAAAACGGGGCCTCAGGGTCTTTATTAATGGCAACAATTACTTTGCTGGAACTAACTCCGGCAAGGTGTTGTATCGCTCCGGAGATTCCGCAGGCAAAATACAAATCCGGTTTAATGGTAATACCTGTTTGTCCTACGTGTTCAGAGTGTGGTCTCCAGTGCATGTCGGAAACAGGTTTGGAGCAGGCTGTTGCAGCACCTAATACTTCAGCCAGTTCTTCAATAATGTTCCAGTTTTCGGGCCCTTTTAAACCTCTTCCGCCTGATACAACTACTTCTGCTTCTGTCAACGGAATTTTTCCTGATACGCGTTTAACTTCAATAGATTTTGTTCCGAAATCATTGTCAGAAAGAGTTGCTGAGAATTCAGTAATTTCAGCAGCTTTTTCAGTGGTTGCAACAGAGAAAGAGTTCGGAGTGATGGCCAATACTTTATTGGCTGTGGCGATGGTAACATCAGCAAATGCTTTTCCGGAGAAAACTGTTTTTCTTACTTTAAATCCGGCTGAATGGTCGGGGTAAGAAATTACGCCCGATACAATACCGGCATTCAGTTTTACAGCCACACGCGGAGCAATTGATTTTCCTCCGTAAGTGTTGGAAATGATAATGGTGTTGCTGCCCTCAGCAGCGGCTACCTGAGCAATAACGGTGGCATAAGCCTTGGCATCAAAGTTATTGAGGCGGCTGTCAGCTACTGCAATTACTTTATCAGCTCCATAGCGGGCCAGCTCTTCCAGTTGTTTCCCGTCCATCAATCCGAGTGAAACGGCTATTACTTTTTGTTGTGAACCTGCTGCAATTTTTGTGGCATAGGCTACAGCTTCAAAAGATGATTTTTTGTATGTTCCTTCTATATTTTCTGCAAATACCAATATTGACATAAACTTGATGTTTTTCAGTGATGATTAAATAATTTTGGCTTCGTTGTGCAATAAATCAATCAGTTGCTCTGCTTTATCAGCATCAATCATTTTGCAACCTGCTTTTGGTTGAGGAAGTTCAAAAGACGGAGTTTGTGTATAAGCGTTTAATGCAACCGGCTCTAATACTTTTAACGGTTTGGTGCGGGCGGCCATAATTCCACGCATATTAGGTATACGGGGCTCGGCCAGTTCTTTTTGTGCACTGGCTACAAAAGGAAGCGCACAGGTAACTACCTCACGGCCTCCGTCAATATCACGCTCCATTGTGGCAACTCCGTTTTCAATATCAAGTGTATTGATTACGTTTACTGAGGGCCATCCCAGCATTTCAGCCAGCAGACCGTAAACCTGACCGCTGTTGTAATCAATGGATTCACGACCGGTTAAAATAAGGTCGAAATTTTCTGCTTTAGCCACAGCAGCGATTTGTGCCGCCACAAAAGTGGCATCTTCAGGGTGTGCATTTACACGAATAGCGTCTTGTGCGCCTATGGCTAATGCCTTGCGGATATTGGGTTCGGTATCTGCTAAACCTACATTGATAACCGTAACCGAGCCTTGAAGTTTTTCTGTAATTTCAAGTGCTTTGGTTAAGGCCAGCTCATCGTATGGATTAATAATGTACTGAACTCCTGTGGTGTTAAACTTCGTGTTGTTGTCCGTAAACGCTATTTTTGTGGTGGTATCCGGAACATTGCTTATACAAACTAAAATCTTCATGAAACTGTATTTATGCTTGGGCTACAAAAGTATTTAAAAATTGCACATTATACATATGAGTACAGACAGATTGCAACAATTAATTGAGTTATTGAAGAATAGCCCTGATGACGCTTTTCTCCTGTATGCTGTGGCGTTGGAATTTCAGGCAAAAGGAAATACACAGGAAGCTATAAAACGCTACGAAGACTTGCTGTTGAAGCAGTGGGATTACTTGGCGGTGTATTACCAATTGGGTGGATTGTACGCACTATTGGGAGATATTTCAAAAGCGGAAGAAATCTACACCAAAGGAATTGAAATTGCCACGCAGCAAAAGAATACGAAAACACTTGCTGAATTGCGTTCAGCATTGGATATGTTGTAGTTTAAAAAGGAGGTGCATCGTCCTCATCACGAATGGTGTTCATGCGTGATTGAAAGGTAACGGTATTGCTCTCCTCAATAATATCAGCGTCAAAATTATATTCTTCCAGATTTTCGAATTTGGCAAATTTACCAACGAATTTCAATCGCACACTGTCAGTGGCACCGTTACGGTGTTTGGCTATAATAATTTCAGCAGTACCTAAAGTGCTGTTACCTTCGGAGTCTTCTGTTATCTGGTAGTATTCGGGGCGATAGATAAAAGCCACCATATCCGCATCCTGCTCAATGGAACCTGATTCACGTAAATCGGAGAGCATGGGTCGTTTATCGCCACCACGTGTTTCCACTGCACGACTTAACTGCGAGAGGGCAATTACCGGAATATTCAATTCTTTAGCCAGTGCTTTGAGTGAGCGGGAAATGTAACTTATTTCCTGTTCACGGTTACCGTTAGATCGGTTATCATCACCCCGCATCAATTGCAGGTAATCAATAATCACCAACTCAATATTATGCTGTGTTTTCAGCTTTCGGCATTTGGCTCTTAATTCAAAAATAGAAAGGGCAGGAGTATCATCAATAAAAATGGGAGCTTCTGAAAGTTTACCCACCATTTTGTTGAGCTGAATCCATTCATCTTCCCGAAGGTTGCCTTTTTTGAGTTTTTCAGATTCCAGATTAGTTTCGCCTGAAATCAAACGATTGACCAGCTGAATGGAAGACATTTCCAGAGAGAAGATGGCTACAGCGTGGTTACCCATAACAGCAGCATTACGAGCCATAGACAATACAAAGGCTGTTTTACCCATACCGGGACGAGCTGCCAGAATAACCAAATCAGAACGTTGCCAGCCGGAGGTTAAACGATCAAGTGCTGAAAAGCCTGATGGAATACCGGTAAGTCCGTCTTCATGCCCCTTGAGGTCTTCAATCATTTTGATGGCCTCCTTGAGCAGCTTATCTACTTTTTCGGAGTTACTGCTAACGTTTCCTTCACTTATCTGAAACAGTTTGTTTTCCGCTTGGTCCAGTAATTCGAAAACGTCTGTAGTATCCTCAAAGGCATCGCGTTGAATTTCACCGGATATGCGAATGAGTTCACGTTGAATGTGCTTTTGAGCAATAATGCGTGCATGAAACTCAATATTGGCAGCAGAGGCTACGCGGTTGGTGAGTTGAGTAATGTAATAGGCACCTCCGCAAATTTCAAGATTACCGTCTGAGCGCAGTTGGTTGGTTACTGTAAGGATATCAATGGGCTCTGATTTTTCGAACAGGTTAAGCATGGAAGTGTACACATGCTGATGCGCGTCTTTGTAAAAATAAGTAGGTTTAATAATGTCGATAACCACAGCTAATGCGTTTTTTTCAAGCATTATGGCTCCCAAAACGGCCTCTTCTAGTTCGATGGCTTGTGGCGGTAATTTTCCCTGAAGTACTTCGGGAGATAACAGTTGGTTAGTTGTTTTACGTGTGAATTTAGTTTTCTTCTCGGTCATTTTAGTGGCACCTGTTCGTGTAAACTCGGATACGAATATTCAATGTTTTGCTCCCATTTCAATCCGCGCAAATTAGTTGATGATAGTTATTCACAAGCTTTTTTAAAAATGTATATAATGTGTGAATATCGATATTTTCAATGACGTAATGTTCTGACAAGCTGATAATAGTTATTCACACTTTCGTAATGTTGTTTTTCTAACTTGCTGTAAACACTTTTTTTTCACTGTTACGTAATTGGCTGATAATGCAGCTGCAATTATTTTTTTAACATTAATTTCAGTTTTACATCATTTGGAAATTACCGATTTGTTTGTTTTAAGTTGTCTTAATCGTTTACGTCTAATTTAAGAAAAAGTTAATCTTAATAATCCTTAAATTGCCCGACATTTGTCCCTTTAACATGAATAAAGTTTTAAGTGTAAGCATAGTTTTTTTGTTCATACTCTGCTCATCAGCAACAGCACAGGTATTATTTGATCAGAAATATACCAATGTGGGCCGGTTGGGTTTAGCCATCAGCAATGTGGGAACATTGGGCAGGCCCACAGTTCGCAGTAACACACAAGGCATTCCGTCAATGGAATATCCGCTTAACTCAGGCATTGAGCATTTGTTTGAAGGCGGTTTGTGGATAGGAGCTTTGGTAAACGGCCAGCAACTGGTTTCTACCTCAGCTTTGGATGCTGCCAACGGGTATTCAACAGGTGCCAATGGTTTTGAGTTTACAGCAGTAGGGCCAATTATTGAGCGTTCATCCTTAAGAAACAAAGATAACTTCAGTACCAATGCTATTTCCCATCAGGATTTTATAGTCAATTTTACGGATAAGAATGTGGTGGTGCCGGGAGTTAATATTCCTATTGCTAACCACACCAACCCTTTGGCAGCAGATGTTCGTTTGGAATCATACTCCTGGAACTATTCCTATTCTGATTTCTTTGTGATTCTGAATTATGAAGTAACCAATAACTCGTCTAACCAGTGGGATTCCGTTTATCTGGGTATGTGGAGCGACATGGTGGTGCGTAACGTAAACGTAACACAAGATAATGGTACGGCATTTTTTAATAAAGGCAGAGGGGGTTTTGAAAGAGATCTCAGTGCTTTATATGTATACCAGCAAATGGGTGATGATGTAGACTACACCCAATCCTATGCCGCAGCGCAGATTTTGGGCATTTCCTGGCGCGATATGTACGTTCATCCTGCTAATGCAAAGTCGCTTCTCGATTCAGGGTATGCAAAACCGGTTATTAATCCCAATTTTTGGTATTATAACTCTACAGCTACTCCCTTCACCACTCCACAAAATGATCAGGAAAGGTATTTTAAATTAAAGAATGGACTTGACTCCATGAACCTGATTAATGGTCCGAATAAAATTACAGGCAACTGGATTCAGTTAATTTCGATAGGTCCTGTTTCCAATGTCAAGCCGGGTGAGAAGTTCAGGTTTGCTGTTGCTATGGTTTGTGCCAAACAAAAAGATTCAGGCGATCCTAACAACAAGGATACAAAAGAAGCACGAAAAGAGTTGACCGATCATTTGAGCTGGGCCAAGCGTACATACTTGGGCGAAGATTTAAATGAAAATGGACAACTGGATGCAGGGGAGGACTTGAATTCAAACAATCAACTTGATCGTTTTATTCTACCTGAACCACCTGCTACTCCTAAAGTTAAGATGGTGCCTTCCAACAATCAACTGGATATATACTGGGATAAGTCTTCGATGGAGTCAATAGACCCTATTTCCAAGAAAAAAGATTTTGAAGGTTTTCGTTTGTATCGTACCAATTTGGGAGATGATCAGGGGACTGATCTTTTAAGCAAAGCCAATCTTATTGCGCAATGGGATTCTGCCGGTAATACCATTGGTTTTAACAACGGATTTACAGCCATTAAACTGGATGAACCCGTAGTGATAGAAGGAGATACTTTCTACTTTCATTATAAGCTTACCGGTTTACTCAATGGCTGGCAATATTTAGTAATCTTAACTGCTTTTGATGAAGGCGATGCGGAATTGGGTTTAGATGCATTGGAATCTTCCTTAACAGAAAACTCCTATGGCGTGTTTGCCGGAACAGAGCCCAATCCTTTTTCATCCAAGGGAGACGGTAAAAAGGTAGGTGTTTACCCTAATCCGTATAAAGGTTCAGCCCTTTGGGATGGTACAACATCACGTACCAAGAAGATATATTTTTACAATCTGCCATCGAGATGTGAAATTACCATATACACCGCTTCGGGTGATGTGGTGTCAAGAATTAACCACAACGCAGGAACGTATAAAGGAGAGGATTCGCGTTGGTTCGAAAATTTTGCCGGGGCGGGAACTGTTACTTTTTCAGGTGGGGAGCATGCCTGGGATATGCTTACAGAAACTAAAAATCAGGTGAGTTCAGGGATTTATTTATTTGCAGTCAAGGACTTGGATTCCCAAGGAATTAAAATGGGAAAATTTGTCATACTTAAGTAACTTCGTAAATTATCAACTATAAAATTATAGGTTATGAAACAACTATTTACTTTTATTATCGCATTATTCTCCATAACTGCCATGGCTCAGGTCACCGGTGATTTCAGGAGTAAACAATCAGGGAGTTGGAACAGTGTTTCTACCTGGGAGGTTTTTGATGCAGGCAATTTGCAGTGGAACAATGCTACAGGCGTGCCGGCTTCATCCAACTCTGTTTGGATTCAGGACGGGGATTCCATTGTTCTTGCGGCAAACGGATCATGTAAAGATTTGCACCTGAACAGTGACATAGCGCAGGGGGATGTTGGTCGCATCAATACGCAATCATTTACATTGTCAATCAGTGGCAAAATAAGAGCATATACCGCAGCTAAAAATACTATTCCGGGTACCGCAGTTTCCAATGCTCATAATTCATCTGCCTTTATTACCACAGGTACTGGCGGCAAAATGCAGTTTGTGGGCACTACCCGCGAAGTAATGGTTTCAGGCGAGTGGGCATCACCCGCTAACAACTTTGGCTGGAATCTGGAGTTTGCCATGAACAGCGCTACCGATACGGCAAAAATTGATGCCAATCTAAGAGCAGGGAGCATAACCATTGCCTCAGGTGTGGTACAGCAGATAAGTGGAGGGCCTAAGCCTGATAACGGTTCAGCCGGTACTGGTACCTTCACCATCAACTCAGGTGCTACCTACATTTCTTCAGCTACCGGTTTGTTCAGAACAGCTACCGACAAGTTTGGCACTTTTACTATAAATACAGGCGGTAGTTATGTAATTCCTTCTTCATATAGTACATCGCCAATACTTGCTGCCAGCGCACTTGTTTTGAATGGAACAGTCGTAACAATGAACGGCTTTTTGCCTTCTACAGGAGGTCTCGCAGGTGCTGATTCAGCTGAAACATTCACCAACCTTACGCTTAGAAGTAATTTCTCTTTAACGTATAACATTTCAATAAATGGTGTTTTAGGATTAACTGCCAATAATCAACTTAATCTGAATGGCAATACCATAACATACGGCCCTAATTCATTAGTAGAATATGCCGGCTCAACCTCGCAAACCACATCAGATACAGAGTTGCCACTCAACGGTGGCCCTTCAGGTATTTCTATCAATAACCCTTCAGGTGTTAACCTTCATGCTTCCAGAACATATAAAACACTTCGTATGGTGCAGGGAACATTAAACCTTGGAGCAAATACATTTACCTATGCGGCCAACGGAACTTTAGAATATATGGGAACTTCAGCTCAAACTACGGCTAATTTGGAGTTTCCGGCTTCTAATGGCCCGGTGAATCTTACCATCGGTAATCCGGCTCATGTTACTTTGCATGCAGCCAGAACCATCAGTGGTCAGTTGAAGTTTTTATCAGGTAAATTAATTACCACATCTACTAATTTGCTTACACTGGGAGCCAATGCCACCACTTCAGGTGCAGATACAACCCGTTATGTAGATGGTCCTTTAGCTAGCGTGGTGGCCTCTTCTTCTTTAACTTCATTGCAATTCCCTGTTGGTAAGGCAGCCAATTACAGACCTGTATCATTGAACATAACACAGGACGCTGCTACCCCAACAACTTATACTGTTGAACTTTTTAATGCTACTCCACCTTCAAGAACACTTCCATCAACTCTTCAGTCGGTGAGTTCATCACGTTACTGGTCAGTTACCAAAGGCACAGGTGCCAATGTTACTGCTGCTTCCATTACAGGTCAGTACTACAATAACTTTAATGCCAATGATAATGTTGATGATACAAGCTTAGCCAGAATTGCCCGCGAAAATGGCAGCAATTGGGATGATTTGGGTGGTACCGGTTCCAAACCCAATTATGGTTCAGTAACATCTACGGTTAACTTTACCTCTTTGGGTAACTTTGTAATGGCTAAAGCCACACCGGCAGGAAGTCTTTATCCTTATCCTATCGTATCCATTGACAGCTTACAGTATGTAATTGCCCAAAAATTAGGTGCTGCCAACACGCTGCCTGATTATGTCAACCCAACATTCAAAAATTCTGTTTACCGTGACACCGTTCAGGTTGAAGGAATAGTATCGTTTGATCCCCGTTATTACGGGCTGTCTTTTAACCGTAGAGCAACATTTATTCAAAGTGCTGCAGGTGGTGCCTGGAGTGGAATTGAAGTAATGTGCGACCCAACTACAGTTCCAGGATGGAGCGGAGGACTTACTACATACAAGAATGCCACACAGTTTAACCAGAACTCTGTTCCGGGTTTACGTGTACGTTATGTAGGCATACTTAAAAACTTTAACGGAAGCGGACCAACCACTTCAGGTGAAACCCAACTGAACATTTTACCTTATCCTGCTGAAATTGTTGACCTCAATCCTGTAAGTATTACCCCAACGGTGGTAACTATTAATCAGTTTATGAAGAGTGACGGTGCAGGTGGACAAACCATCCAGCACAGCACAGGAGAACCTTACGAAGGTGTTTATGTTCAGTTTAATAATGTTACGGTTGTAGATAGAACCGGACCAAACAGTAACCGTTGGAACTGGTCCATACAAGATCAAAGCGGAAATAAAATTGCTACGTATGATTTTTCAGCCTATTTCAGAAACGATCACAGGGAAGATACTGTTGGAACAGGAGCAACCACAACGCCTACATTTACTCCGCCTAACATTGGCGTAACACTTTCTTATATCAGAGGAGTAATTACAGAGACGTTTAATACTGGAAGCGGTACCTGGCAATACGTTTTCTCACCACTAACCCCAACCGATTTAGGCCCTGCACTGGCTCAGGCTCCGGTAGTTTCAAACAGAAAAAGAACTCCTGTGGTTGCCAACTCAACATCTCCGGTTGTAGTTACAGCACGTATTACAGACGATAGTACAGTTGTATCTGCCACATTGAATTATGCAGTAGGTATTAACACTACATCTTTCACTTCGGTTCCCATGACTATGGCGTCAGGCACTGCTTCAGACGGAGTATGGACGGGCACCATACCTGCTCAGGCTAACGGTTCTGTTGTGAAGTACTTTATTCGAGGTACCGATAATGGCGGAAGAAGCGGATTTTCACCTGATAGCTTAGCCACCAACTCAGCATACATGGTAGTTGACGGAGGCGTAACTTCTATTCAGCAAATTCAAATGTCTCCTTATTCCAACGGAAATTCCATCTGGATGAATGATACATTAACCAATGTTAGTATCAGAGGTATAGTAACAGCCACCTCTAAAACCAATGATTTAGGCTTGGTAACCATTCAGGATGGCAACAACCCTAACTCAGGTATATTTGTTACAGCCGGTGTAGGTGATGGTATTGATCAATGGAACAGAGGAGATTCTGTAGTAATTAACTCGTGTGTGGTAAGAGAAAACTTTAACGTAACAACACTTTACAGCGCAGGCGGATCGAACCACATTGTTGCAGGTACCGGAAAAACACTTCCAGCATTTGTGAGCTCATTAAACTCTGATTCAGTTCATGCAAAAGTGGCTGCTCAAACTGAGCCATATGAAGGAATGCTGGTGCAGTTTGACTCCGTTTATGTAATTAATCAAAACGCTGATGCACCAAGTAACTTTGGTGAATTTGCCATAGGAAAAGACAGTTCAAAAACTGTAGGATTAAGAGTGGATGACCAGTCAAATGATATTGGTGCCAACTTCAATCTGGACTCTTTGACATCAAAACAAAAGCTGGCTTTCCTTAAGGGAGTACTGTACTTCAGTTTTGGAAACTGGAAAATGTTACCACGTAACCGCGATGATATTGCCGGTTTCAAATCAGACTATGGCACATCTGTAAGTAATGTGGTGGCAGATAACATTCAGTTTACTGTATATCCTAACCCGGCCAGCAATCAACTTCATCTTCGTGTGGTGAATCCTGTTTATTCCCTCTTTTCTCAGGACATGGACTTTATCATTACTGATTTAACAGGCAAACGAGTAATGGAGCTGCCACTTATGGGTAATGTAAATGTACTGAACAAGAATATTGACATCAGCACACTGGCTCCCGGAGTGTATTTCTGTACTTTCCACGCAGGAAACTCAGCCAAAACAGTAAAACTGATTAAGACGAACTAATCATTCGTTTATAGTGACAAAAAGGCATCTGAATGTTCAGGTGCCTTTTTTTTGTGTACATTTTTTCAGATAACTAACAGAAACAACTCCATTTTACCGTTGATTATGACAACTCTTTTCTGTTAACTTTGACTTTGATGATTTGGTCGCACTTTTGCAGAGTAGAGCCAAACACAACCAAAACCAACTAAAGACCATCTTACATTTAAATGACGCATTATGGAAGCTAAGTTTTCGCCCAGAGTTAAAGACGTAATTTCTTACAGCAGAGAAGAAGCTATTCGTTTAGGGCACGATTATATTGGTGTTGAGCATCTGCTGTTGGGGCTCATTCGTGAAGGAGATGGTAAAGCCATCAAAACATTAAAAGCACTGGATGTTGATACCGTTCGCCTGAAAAAGGTGATTGAGGATACCATTAAAAATACAGGAACAGGCAACACCAGTAATCTGGTTAATATCCCTCTTACCAAGCAGGCCGAGAAAGTTTTGAAAATCACATATCTTGAAGCAAAAATATTCAAAACAGATATCATCGGAACTGAACATTTATTGCTCTCTGTCTTAAGAGATGAAGATAATATCGCTTCACAGATTTTAACCCAGTTTGCCGTAACCTACGATGTGTTTAAGGCAGCTTTGGAAAATAATCTTCCTGATGTGAAGTCTGAACTTCCTCCGGAAACTCCGGGAGAGTTTTATACGCCTGAAGAGCGCAAACCGGAGTCAAGAAAACCCGGAGATTCCAAATCTAAAACTCCCGTACTCGATAATTTTGGTCGTGATTTGACTAAAGCTGCCGAAGAAGGACGTTTGGATCCAATTGTTGGTCGGGAAAAAGAAATTGAACGCGTGTCACAGATTCTTTCGCGCAGAAAGAAAAATAACCCCATTTTGATTGGTGAACCCGGTGTGGGTAAAACAGCCATTGCAGAGGGATTGGCCTTACGCATTGTACAACGAAAAGTGTCGCGTGTGTTGTTTAACAAACGCGTAGTAATGTTGGATCTAGCTTCTTTAGTAGCAGGCACCAAATATCGCGGACAGTTTGAAGAGCGCATGAAAGCCGTAATGAATGAGTTGGAAAAATCACCCGATGTGATTTTGTTCATCGATGAGTTACACACCATTGTGGGTGCAGGTGGGGCTTCCGGTTCTCTGGATGCTTCCAATATGTTTAAACCTGCTCTGGCTCGCGGAGAAATACAATGTATAGGTGCTACCACATTAGATGAATACCGTCAATACATTGAAAAAGACGGAGCATTGGAAAGACGCTTCCAACCGGTAATGGTAGATCCTACTTCACCTGAAGAAACTGTTGAGATTCTTAAAAATATTAAAGAAAAATATGAAGACCACCACTCGGTAACTTACACAGATGAAGCTATTGAGGCGTGTGTGAAGTTGAGTAATCGCTACATGACTGATCGTTACCTGCCAGACAAAGCCATTGATGTTTTAGATGAAGCAGGTGCACGTGTTCACATCAGCAATATCCATGTTCCGCAAAATATTCTCGAACTGGAGAAAATGATTGAGGACATTAAGATTGAGAAAAATCGTGTAGTGAAAAGCCAGAAGTATGAAGAGGCGGCTAAACTACGTGATAAAGAAAAACACCTGCTCGAACAACTGGAGACAGAAAAATCGAAGTGGGAAGAAGATACCAAGTCTCAACGCTTTGTTGTATCAGTAGATGATGTGGCTGATGTAGTGGCAATGATTACCGGAGTGCCTACCAAACGTATTGCACAAAGTGAGGGTACTCGTTTACTCAACATGTTCAATGATTTGAAAGGAAGTGTAATCGGTCAGGACAAAGCACTGGAGAAACTGGCTAAAGCCATCCAACGTACACGCGCAGGATTAAAAAATCCTAACCGCCCGATTGGGTCTTTCATATTCCTCGGACCAACAGGTGTTGGTAAAACAGAACTGGCCAAAGTACTTGCCCGTTATTTGTTTGATAGTGATGATGCCTTGGTACGTATCGACATGAGCGAATACATGGAGAAATTCGCAGTGTCCAGATTGGTTGGAGCGCCTCCGGGCTATGTGGGTTATGAAGAGGGTGGACAGCTTACCGAAAAGATACGCAGAAAACCATATTCCGTTATTCTGTTGGATGAAGTAGAGAA
>DATGWX010000094.1:0-2695 GCA_035299275.1 Bacteroidia bacterium | reverse complement strand
CTGCGACAGTGTGTTGCAATACGGGCAGTCAAAAATTAGTGTGATGCACATTGGTGATTCACATATTCAGGCTGATTATTTTTCAGGCAGAATGCGCGAGTTGCTGCAATATTCATTTGGTAACGGAGGAAGAGGGCTGGTATTTCCTTACCGTATAGCCAAAACGAATAACCCCGATAATTACAAAGTGCATTGGACGGGTGAATGGGCCAACTGTAAAAATGTTAATTACAGCAAGGTTGGCAACATGGGTATTTGCGGAGTAAGTGTTACCACCAAAGATTCACTTGCAGGTTTTATACTCAACCCAAGTTTCAATTCTTTGTTTAATTACGACTTTAAACGCGTTAAGTTGTTCAGCAAAATATCAACTGATGCGCTCAATTATGTGCTGAGAAATGATACCATGTCTATGGGGTCTTTTATTCCTGAAGAGTTTGACAGCACCTGCACATGGCTTTCATTCGACTCCTATCAGCAAAAGTTTGTATTAGGTTTTAAACCTGTTGATACCCTTAGCAGAGAGTTTGAATTTTATGGCATGAGTCTGGAAAATGATTCAGCCGGATTACTGTACCATGCAGCCGGAATAAACGGAGCTGAATACTTTTCATGGAACCGATGTAATTTATTACAGAACCAGATGAAACAACTGGCACCGCATCTGGTGATTATTTCATTAGGTGCCAACGAAGGATTTAACAGACAATACAGTGATGTGGTGTTACGTGAAAATGCCTCAAAACTAATTGATTTGGTAAGGCAAGCAAATCCTGATGTTTCTATACTGATTACACTTCCGGGAGAAAGTTGGTACAGAAAAAGAGCGCCCATTAAACGTCACATTGAAGTGCGAAGGGTACTGAATGAAGTTGCTGCTGAAAAGCATTGTGCTGTTTGGGACTTGTATGCTGTGATGGGCGGACCGGGGTCTATGCGCAAATGGCAAAAACGCAAACTAACCGCCAGAGATATGGTACATTACAATGCACCGGGATATCGGTTACAGGGCGAACTTTTGTACTCGGCACTCATGGATTATTACATCAAAAACCGAAAGAAATAGCATGCTTCACTGGGAAGAGTTACTTACATTTTATGAGCGTTCACCGCTCATCTTTTCCCAGTACACTTTTCTTTTTGTCTTTACCATCTTCTTCGCATTTTACCTGGCCGTCTTTAAAAATATTACCGTACGTAATATTTACTTGCTGGCCTTTAGCTTGTTCTTTTATTATAAATCGGGTGGTTTGTATTTCTGGATGCTTATATTTTCCACCTTTGTCGACTACCATTTAGCCAACTACATTTTTAAGGCAACGACTTCCGGCCGGAAAAAACTTTTTTTGGTACTTAGTCTTTCGGTTAACCTCGGGCTTCTGGCATTTTTTAAATACTCCTATTTTGTAACGGATAGCTTAAATGCCTTGCTGGGTACAGACTTTATAGCCTATAATTTTCTTACAGGTATATCGAATGCATTGGCAGGGACCTCATACGATGTAACCGAGATTATTTTGCCGGTGGGCATTTCGTTCTACACCTTTCAGGCAATGAGTTACACGCTTGATATTTATCGGGGTCATCTTAAGCCGGTAAAAAACATCTGGGATTTCGGATTTTTTATTTCCTTTTTTCCGCATCTGGTGGCCGGCCCCATAGTACGTGCAGCAGATTTTATTCCGCAGGTGTACAAGCCCTATAATGTAACAAAAGAAGAAATGGGTGCGGCCGTATTTCTGATTATGAAAGGGCTTATTAAGAAAGTACTCATCAGTGATTATATCAGTATCAATTTGGTCGACCGCGTTTTTGATACTCCCCAACTCTATTCAGGCGTGGAGAATCTGTTAGCTATTTATGGTTATACACTTCAGATATATTGTGATTTTTCGGGCTACAGCGACATGGCTATTGGTTTGGCCTTGCTCATGGGTTTTCGGTTAGGTATTAACTTTAATTCCCCTTACAAAGCAGCAAACATCACAGACTTTTGGAGAAGGTGGCACATCTCACTTTCTTTCTGGCTCAGAGATTATTTATATGTTTCGCTGGGGGGGAACAGAAAAGGGAAATGGCGCACTAAAGTTAATTTATTGCTTACTATGCTTATTGGTGGTTTGTGGCACGGAGCATCAGTGAAATTTATTTTGTGGGGTGCATTGCACGGAGCGGCATTGGTGGCTGATAAAGCATGGACTAACTTTTCAGCATCATTTATCAATCAAAAGTCATTTGTTTACCGGGCGCTGGTGTGGTTAATCACATTCAACTTTGTTGCTTTCTGCTGGATTTATTTCAGAGCAGCTGATATGGAAACTGTTCGATTAATGCTGTTTCAGGTAGTAAATGATATGTCTTTATCAGCAATAGGAGAACGTATGTGGGCCTATAAACATATTGTAAGTTTGCTCATACTGGGCTTTGGTATTCACTGGTTGCCCGATGAATGGAAACAGAACTGGCAGAATATGTTTATTCGTACAGCATTGCCGGTTAAAGCTTTTATCATAGCTGTAGTGATTGCATTGTTGTATCAGGTAGCTTCATCAGAAGTGCAACCGTTTATTTATTTTCAGTTTTAAGCTCATCCAACAATTCCCGCTTACATTTGTTACAACAAGTTATGCAACAAGAACAGGTTATACTGGTAAATGAATCGGATGAACCCATAGGAGAGATGGAGAAGATGTTG
>DATGWX010000093.1:0-3792 GCA_035299275.1 Bacteroidia bacterium | reverse complement strand
TTAACCACCTTCGCTTTAATGGATTGCTCGCGAATGCTGATAAAAATTTCAGTGTCTGCTTTGGCAAACTCCGTTTTTACGTAGCCCATACCTATGGCTTTACCCAAAGTAGGCGATTGTGTACCTGAGGTTACCTCTCCTATTTCATTTCCTGTGGCATCTACAATTTTGTAGTGTTGGCGAGGAATACCACGGTCAATCATTTCAAAGCCTACCAGTTTCTTTTGTACGCCTTGCTCTTTTAACTGCTTATGGTAATCGCTCTTTGTAAAGTTCTTGGTGAATTTGGTTATCCAACCTAAACCCGCTTCAATGGGTGAAGTGGTATCGTCAATATCATGACCGTACAGGCAGAAACCCATTTCCAAACGCAGGGTGTCGCGTGCACCCAATCCGCAAGGCAGAATATCAAACTCTTTTCCGGCTTCCATTACGGCATCCCACAATTTGCGCGCATCAGCGTTAGCTACATATAATTCAAATCCTCCTGCTCCGGTGTATCCTGTATTGGAAATAATTACACCTTCAATACCAGCCATAGTGCCCATATTGAATGTGTAGTATTCCATAACACTCAGGTCAACGTTGGTAAGTTTTTGTAAAGCTTTAATGGCATTAGGTCCCTGAACAGCCAAAAGAGACATACCGTCACTCATGTCTACCATGTCAACACCATAGGTATTGTGTTTCGAAATCCAGTCCCAGTCTTTTTGAATGTTGCCTGCATTTACCACCAGATAATACTCATTTTCTTTCCATCGGTAAACTAACAAATCATCAACTATACCGCCTTCATTATTGGGCAGGCAACTGTACTGTACTTTACCGTCAGTAAGTTTTGATGCATCGTTGCTGGTTACGGCCTGAATAAGGTCTAATGCTTTTTCCCCCTTCAACATAAATTCACCCATGTGGCTCACATCAAACACACCTACTGAATTTCTAACTGCATGGTGCTCCTGAATAAGATTGGTATACAACACAGGCATGTTAAAACCTGCAAACGGAACCATTTTGGCTCCCAATGAAGAATGTAAATCAGTTAATGCTGTTGTTTTCAGTGCTGTTGTGCTCATGAGTTTTGAATTATGTTTTGAACGTCAAAAGTACTGAAAAAAAGAAAAAGATAGGCCTTTACCTGATAATAAGTTTCTGCGTGGCTGAGCCGTTGACAGTAGTAGCTTTCACGTAATAAATGCCGGGCGTTTGACCACGCAAATCCAGCAACTCTTCAGCCACCACCTGCTGCCTCACAACCAATTGACCCAACTGATTAAAAACCTCCACCTCGGCCTCTTGTGTGTTTTCCAAACGTACTTTTACCAAACCATTGCCCGGATTGGGGTACAACAACAACCAGTTTTTAGGAGCCATTACATTGGAAGCACTTACGTTCACGATGTGGTTACGTGCACCCGGTGTACCGAAAGCTCCGGAGAAGGCATACCAGTTTTGCGAAAGTGCATTGTCCCAGGTGTAATTGATAAGTTCCAGCGTAGGGCCGCGACCATCTGCTTTTTCGGGCCAGGGTAGTTTATCGTCATACTTTACAGAGTCAACTGTGTAGCCGTAAGTATTGTACAGGCGCAACATTTCTCCGCTGTTTGCGAGAGAGTACCCGATGTTACCAATAATGTTGGTTACCTCCGGATGTTGTGCTTTAAATGCATTGGTATCTTCACACAGCACCACATACGCATTGGGCTCTATTACAGTCCCTGCCGGAATGGAATACAAATGATCGGGATCGGCATCACGCAGCATCCAGTTGGTTAGGGTGATGGCTTGTGCATTGGGATTATACAACTCCACCCAGTCACCGGTGTTGAAAGCTATGTGCGAGTTGTAATTAATTTCGTTGATAACAAGCGGCAATAAAGGTGGCTGTGAAATGGTATCAACAAACGTGATAGTTTTATTGGTAATGGGTGTAAGCACAGGCGAGAGTAAAATAAGCGGATCCATTAATGCCACATTAAAGTACATTTCTTCTTTGCTTATTCTTTTGTCGGGAAATATTTTTCGAGCCAAGGGCAAATCGTTTGTCACCAAAATGGTATCCAACGGAGCTAAAACAATATTATGGCGGAACATGATATCTTCATAATATTTTGCCCCTCTGATGTGGCAGTAGGAAATATCAGCCGGTAAGGTAGCGGAGGTATTAATAACCTCAATAAATGTGGCAGTGCCTTGCTTGTATACTTTACCGAAACGAACCCTGGAACCTAAATCATTATCTGTATTACCTACATTAAACGCATAGGTTTTTGAGCGGTAATAATCCACGTAATAAATGCCGTTGGGCGGATAGTTTTGTTCAGCACCGGTTAACGCAAACGGCACCAACTTGCCTTTAAAAACTGAGGTATTAATGGTGTTTCCGTAAATCAAATCACCTGCTGCTATATCGTTGTGCTGGCCATCATCAAACAACTGCACGCGTCTGAAAATAAAAGGTCTTCCGAAGATGTCAAACGAAACAGAATCTGCATAAAACAGGTTCACATCCTGCACCACTGTAGAGCGTACCCTCACTGTAACCAAAGGATCAGTAGGTGTTGGAAAAGGATTGGAAAAATAAAAGTCTGTAATGGGGTTGCGCTGCGGAATAGGGTTACTTTGCAAAAACTGTTTGCGGGCACTCATATAAAATTTTAGCTTACCCATTTGTGCATCAAATTCTGCATTGCTGCAATCTTTTGTTGTGTCTTGATACACATCGTTTTTAATGCGGTTGTACTGATTGTCAATCAACGTATCAAAATAGGCAAAACCGTCATTAAGAAATGAGTTCATTTTCTCAATAAACGTAGCCCGATGAGAGGGGTTCTCGAGCAGACGTTGGAAGACCACATTGTACTCTGCCGTGTAAGCATCTTTCATGTTGTACTGAATGAAAGAACTGTCAAACTCACCCCAGGCCAGATTACCGAAACTGCCCTCATTATCCCAGGGAATCAATTCATACTTTCCGGTAATGCTGTTTTTGTTCAGAAACTGGTTTTTGGTAAAGTTATCAAAACTGCACAACACAAAGTGAACGGCAAAATAGGTAAGGTGATTGTTGATGTGCGCAATGTTATTGATGTTCGAGTCAAAGTCAGCACGGGTAAAGTAAGCCAGCTTGTTAAAATACTGCTTCATGTCTTTGTGTCTGTCGGCACCTGCACGCTCTTCCCACACTGCGGGATATTGTTCATCTTTCACCAAAGCAAACATACCTGCACCGTGATTTTCGGCTTTGTACATGTCAATATCATCCCGTCCGTTATTGGCCAAAAAATCTTCATCCACATGCTCCACGTGCGTAAAAACTCCGGCATACCTGTCGTTTATTTTAAGGCTGATGTTATTAATTTTAGGACAAATAATCCCTTGTGAACGGAAATAGGACAGCACCAAAAAGTTGCGCATGAAGGAGTAATCCTTGAAATCAGCGTTGAGGTTGATGCGCTCTGCTTTAAAAATATTCAGGTTATCATTGAACCGAACTGCCCAGCTTTTCTTGGGATAATTCAGGGATGTGGCCCCCTTGAACTTTACCTGACAGGGGTACGTAATGTTTTCATAATGAAACGTAGCCGGATAATAAATATCAGCTTTGGGATAGGTATATAAAGAATCAAGAAAAGCCGGACTTATTTCTATTCGATAGGTAGGCAGTGTAAGATTTTGCCCTTGTGCTACAGTAAAACTGAATAAGAGGATACCAAGAAATACCCGAAGGCAGTGCGTCATAAGCAAGGATTGTTTCTACAAATTACCCTTTTTCAACCTGAAATAACAAAT
>DATGWX010000092.1:0-5508 GCA_035299275.1 Bacteroidia bacterium | reverse complement strand
GGATAGTGTATTTAAAATGAACGATGCATCCACCGCATTAGAAAAAATGGAACAAAGCAGTCAGTTCGGAAAACTGGTGATACAGATAGATTGATTTCAAACAGGGCAGACATGGCAGACAGGGTATAAAAAACAAAAGCGGGAATAAATTCCCGCTTTTAGTTTCTTGAGCCAAGAGATGCTCTGTGAAAATGTAATACTAGATTACTTCTTCTTAGGAGCAGCCTTTTTAGCTGTTGCCTTTTTAGGAGCAGCTTTTTTAGCTGTTGCCTTTTTAGGAGCAGCTTTCTTAGCAGCTTTTTTAGGAGCGGCTTTTTTAGCTGTTGCCTTTTTAGGAGCAGCTTTTTTAGCTGCAGCCTTTTTAGGAGCAGCTTTCTTTGCAGCAGCTTTTTTTGGAGCTGCTTTCTTGGCGGTTGATTTTGTTGTTTTAGCCATAACTTTAAGTGTTTGGGTGTTGATGAATTCTAATGTAAAGTTGATATGTTTTTTATTTTTATACAATAGGGTGTGTTTCAGGCGAGAGTGTTGAAAACCCTGTTTGAGTGTATTTTGTACATTGCTGAGTATATGTGTAATCGATGCGAAGTGCTGATAAATCTATATGTGTAGCGTTTTGATATTTGTGCTCAATGAATTGTATAATGATGTGAATAATGTGGAAAAGTCGAGTAAAAAAAATATGCATGCATGTATTGAACATCTTATTGAAGGTGTTTTTTATGTATTGTACTTTACATTTTGAGTTCCTGTGAGCAACTGAAAACACTACTATTGACATCGTTTTTACTTTTTGATAAGTATACAAGTTTAGTTTTTTTATTTCATACAGGAAAGAAAAATAAACAGCTATACCGCGGCATATATTTTTGCTGAAGTGTAATTGATGGCAACCTTTTTAAGTCTTATACATCGCTGTCAAGGCCATATTTATCAGTATATACAGCGGATTCTGTTTTTTGAATTCAACTTAAACACGGAAGAGTAGCGTACACTTCGTAAACACTTTTTTGCTTTTCGAAAATGCTTGCCGGTTCCTTTTTTCAAAATAATAAAATACCTCGCAACACTCATTCGCTATAAAAAATGCCTCCGTTTTATATTTACAGATATGAAAAGTAAAAGGTTAAATTTGCCACCATAATATTTTGCTCATGTCAACAGACAGAATTTTTGATTACGATAAATACGAAGCAGTAATTGGTTTAGAAGTACACGCACAAATGCTTACTAAAAGTAAAGCGTTTTGCAGTGACTCCACAGAGTACGGTGCATCTCCTAATTCTCAGGTAAGCCCGATAAGCCTGGGTCACCCCGGTACATTACCTGTACACAACAAGGAAGCTGTAAAGTATGCCATACGTGTGGGCGTGGCTTGCGGGTGTGACATTACTTCATTCAACTATTATGCGCGCAAGAATTATTTCTATGCCGACCTTCCCAAAGGCTATCAGATTACTCAGGACAAAACTCCCATTTGTACCGGAGGGAAAATTTCCATCAAATTAAAAGACGGTTCAGAAAGAGATATCCGTTTGCAGCGTATACACATGGAAGAAGATTCAGGCAAAAGTATGCACGACCAGGATGTGTATGATTCGCTTATTGATTTGAACCGTGCAGGTGTTCCTTTGGTAGAAATAGTTTCAGAACCCGATATTAAAACAGGAGAGGAAGCCTACCAGTATTTAACTGAAGTAAGAAGGCTGGTTCGTTACCTGGATATTTGTGACGGAAACATGGAAGAAGGTAGTCTTCGTTGTGATGCAAACATTTCCGTTAATCTTAAAGGAGCAAAAGAATACGGCACGCGTGTGGAAGTGAAAAACATGAACTCCATTCGCAATGTGCAACGTGCCATTGATTTTGAAATCAAACGTCAGATTGAAGCGTTGGAAAGCGGAGAGAAACTATACAAAGAGACACGCACCTTTGAAGCCATGAAAGGTATAACGATTGTGATGCGTAGTAAAGAAGATGCTACCGATTACCGTTATTTCCCCGAGCCTGATTTACCACCACTGCACATTACCTCTGAATTTATTGCACAGGTAAAATCACAAATGCCGGCCTTACCTAAAGAACTGTTTGAAAAGTTTACCAAGGTTTACGGATTAAACGAGTACGATTCGAATGTGCTTACTGAGAACAAAGACGTGGCCGAATATTTTGAAGGCGTATTAAAACATACCTCTAATATTAAAGCCGCAGCCAATTGGGTTATGGTTAGTGTGAAAGGATATTTGAATGAACAGGCCATAGAAATTAAAGACTTTGTTTTGCAACCGGCCAAGATTGCAGAAATTATTGATCTTATTGATTCAGGTAAGGTGAGTAACTCTGTGGCATCTCAAAAAGTATTTCCGGCCATGATTACAGAGCACCATAAATCAGCATTGGAAATTGCCGAAGGATTAAACCTCATTCAGGAAAGTGATTCGGATGCTTTGGTGGTGTTCATACAACAGGCCGTGGCCATGTACCCCGATAAAGTAGCCGAATACAAAGCAGGTAAAAAATCACTGGTAGGTTTGTTTATGGGAGAGGTGATGAAATTAAGTAAAGGAAAAGCCGATCCTAAATTGGCCAATCAATTATTAAGAGACGAATTAGAAAAATAGAACGACATGAAAAATATACACCTATATATATATGTATACCTGCTGATTTTTATTTCAGCCTGTACAACCAAAACAACACAAGAAGCCAAAACAGGTTTTAGTGTGAAAGGTACTTTGAAAAATTACAGCGGTACAGTAGTAATTCTGGAAGAAATCACAACGGCAGGTTTGGTTTATGTTGACTCAGGTTCAGTAAACGAAAAGGGAGAGTTTGAACTCAATGGTGTAAACAAAGAGAAAACGTTTTACAGCATTAAAATCAATGACTACATTTTACCTCTGGTGTTGGACACAGCTTCGGTAATAAATGTAGAGGCAGATGCCAAAGACCCCAAACATTATTCAGTAAACGGAGATGAGGACAACAAAGTACTGCGTGAAATGATTCGTTTAAATGACGGGTACATTGACCGGATGAATACACTTGCCGAGGCTTATCCGTTTGATGAAAATAACCCCATGCCTGATTCTATTCAATTAAGGGTACAACAGGAACTGGCAGTAATTGTTAATGAACGCAAAGATGCACTTGTACGTTTTGTAGACTCCATTCCACCGAATATTTCCGCCTTTTTTGCACTTAACTTTTTAATCAATGAACAAGACCCGGCTATGCAGTTTGCCTTAATTGATAGACTGGATAATAAATATTATCAACTGATGTCGGAGTCAAAGTACGTTCAAACCAATCACCTTAAAGCGGAAAGTATGCGCAAAACGGCCACAGGAAATCTGGCTCCGGATATTGTTTTAAATGATCCTAATGGTATTCCGGTAGCACTTTCTTCTTTGAGAGGAAAAGTGGTGCTGATAGATTTCTGGGCATCGTGGTGCCGTCCTTGTCGTGATGAAAATCCCAACAATGTACGCCTGTACAACCGTTACAAAAAAGACGGATTTGAAGTTTACGGGGTGTCTTTGGATGATAATAAAGAAGCCTGGCTCAAAGCTATTCAGGACGATAACCTCACCTGGTTACACGTTAGCGATTTACAAAAGTGGAGCTCCTCTGTTATACCCAAGTACAATATAGAAGCAATTCCTTACACTGTTTTGATAGATAAAGAAGGAAGAATACTCGCTAAAAATTTGAGAGGTAAGGAATTAGAAGATAAATTAGCAGAGGTGTTCAATTAATGTTAACTTAACAATCAATTAATTTTGAGATTACTTCTTAATACAACCTTGCTGAAAAATTAACACATGGAAAAAACCAACATCAAGATACTGGTAGTAGACGATGAACCGGACATTCTCGAGTTTATCGAATACAACCTTAAACGCGAAGGTTACCAGGTTTTCTTAGGAAGCAACGGACAGGAAGCGATTGAAAAAGCCAAGCAGGTAAAACCCGATTTAATTTTGCTTGATGTAATGATGCCGTTTGTAGATGGTATTGAAGCATGCAAAAGTTTACGTGAATTACCCGAGTTTAAAACCACCTTTATTGTTTTCCTTACTGCCCGCAGTGAGGAGTACTCCGAGATTGCCGGTTTTAATGCAGGAGCCGATGATTACATAGCCAAGCCTATTAAACCCAGAGTACTGTTAAGTCGTATCAACGCCATTTTACGTAGAAAAGACAAGGATAAAAAAGAAGAACTGAAACTTCAGGTGGGTGATTTGGTTATTGACCGTGAAAGTTTCCTGGTGTATCGGGGTGACCAGAAAATACAACTCGCCAAGAAGGAGTTTGAATTGTTATTTCTGTTAGCCAGCAAGCCGGGCAAGGTATTTACCCGCGAAAATATTCTTGAAAAAATTTGGGGCGATGATGTGCTGGTTATTGACAGAACAATTGATGTACACATCAGAAAAGTAAGAGAGAAACTGGGCGATCAATACATCAGTACTGTAAAAGGAGTAGGGTACAAGTTTGAAATATGATCAGAAACCCTACCCCCAGATTAGTATCGCTCATTACCTCTTCCATCTTATCGGTTATTATAGGATTGGTGGCCCTGTTGGCTACAGGTTACAATTGGGTAGATACACTCATCATCTTCGGGGTTACCAATGTGGTTTCATTTTTTTTCATCTTTTACGCACTGGAGTTTTTTATCTACCGTAAAATAAAACTCATTTACAAAACCATTCACAGTTTAAAAACCCAGCGCTACAGTTCGGTCAATTCTCTGTTTAAAAAGTTTGACTGGGATTCAGATCCTATCTCTGAAGTAAATCAGGAAGTGATTACCTGGGCCAAAGACAAAAAGGAAGAGATAGACCACCTTAAGAAACTGGCTGATTTCAGAAAAGAGTTTATCGGTAATGTTTCGCATGAACTCAAAACCCCTATTTTTAATATTCAGGGGTACATTCATACCTTAATTGACGGAGCTCTTGAAGACCCGGAGGTGAACATCCGTTTCCTGAAAAAAGCCTCCCGCAGTGCCGACAGGTTATGTGATTTGGTAGAAGACCTTATCTCTATTTCACAGTTGGAAGCAGGTGAGTTGAAAATGGAATACGAGCGTTTTGACATTAATGCACTGGTGCGTGATGTGTACGAACAACTCGAATACCGTTCCAAAGAAAGAGGTATAGAACTCACCATTAAAGAAGGCTGCAACGTGCCCTTTTTTGTTTATGCTGACAAATACCGCATCCGTCAGGTAATAGTTAATCTGGTGGTGAATTCGATTAAATACGGTAACGAAGGTGGCACCACTACAGCAGCTTATTACGATATGGATGAGAACATCCTCATTGAGATTACCGATAATGGTGATGGGATAAGTCAGGAGCATTTACCCCGTTTATTTGAACGTTTTTACCGGGTTGATAAAAGCCGTTCACGCGATGCAGGCGGCACAGGGTTGGGGCTGGCCATTGTTAAACACATTATTGAAGCCCATAAACAAACCATCAACGTGCGTAGCAAAACAGG
>DATGWX010000091.1:0-6156 GCA_035299275.1 Bacteroidia bacterium | reverse complement strand
TCAACGATGCTTTCTTCAATTTTAACGGGCTTTAAATTTTGAAACAATGCTCTTGGTGATACTGCAACATTTTCTTCTTTGTGATTAAATGCCACGCTTGGATAAAGAATGCAGTCAAAGTTTCCCATGTTTTTCCCTTTATCATTCTTTGGTTTTATTTTGTCTGAAATAATTTTGTTGTCATTCAAAAGTTCGTCACCAAAGTATGCACTAAATAAGTATTCATATCTTTTTGGATGAACTATATTTTCATTCTTGACGAATTCAGTGCTTAAAAATAATAAGTGATGGTGAATTAATGCGAATAACAGCGGATTAGTTTTTTCACCAAGTTTCTTTATCGCAGCTGTTGAATGTTGCAGCATTCTATTCTTTACTGTCTCATTGTTTGAAATCGGGAACGAAACAAACTTTTTACCAGTTGTATTCCGCCATTTTGTAATAATGATTCTCTCACCAACTTTTGGTTTGACTTCATGCAAGGCAACTGTTTCATGGAAGGATGCATAAAACAAGGAAAGTTCCGGTGAACTTGCACGATTATAAAGTCCCAGTTCTTTCAACACTTCAATAGATGGATGAATAATATATTTTGGGTCTCTCACTTTTCCATTTTCCAGAAACTTTTCTTTTACGGGAGTTACTCTTGATAGAATTTCAAATGTTATATCATTCTCAACAATGATTTGAAAGTTGATTGCTTCATTTAGATACTTTTTTATTTGTAGAGCATCATCATCATTAATTGTTGATAGTGGAATTGATTGAAGGTAAGGGAAAGTGATCTTATAAAACTCTATAGCTTCTTGTATCCCTGCAATTTCTTTTTTCGTTAGGTCTTCTTTTTCGATCAGCTTTAGAATAGCACGTTGTTCAAGCGTTAAGTCAAATTCAACAATTTCTGTTTTCGAGTTCGGAAGTGCTGGAAAATTAAAGTCCATGAAGTTCAAAGTTAGCAGTAGATATTCTATTCATCGTCTTTTCAATCTTTTCTTGATTATAAAAACTGTAAGTAGTCCAATCGTAAATGTCGTTGTTATGGTTGCAATGATATAGGTTACTATTGTCAGTCCAAGTCCAATAAATACAAATGTTGATTTTGAGTATTCTTTAAGGTCAATGGTATAGAAAAGCCCGCCAATTAACCAAAGCATCGCGATTGTCAAAAAGAGAAACGTGTTAACATAAATTGAAAAAAGGAAACTTGTTCTCAAAACTGATTTGTCTTGTCGTAGGTTATTTACAATTTTTCGTCCACCTGTCCACACCAAGTAAGCAAAGGTCAAAGGAATTATAATACTACCCGGAAACCAAAAAAGTCCACCACCGCCCAAAGTCAATGCAATGTTAAAAGGTGGGAAAAGTGATATAGTCAATACTAAAAAGGAAAACAAAAGTCCGATTGGCAAACAAATTAAAAGAGTTGTCAGCGAGCCAATTCTGTCAAATGGTTTTATGTCGTTTATATGTTCCATGATTCTCGTCAGACTGTAAATGTTTACCTGTTTAAATACTTTGTTTTGAAACAAATTGTTTGCTTGTCGTTAAACGGTCATTTAATTGTTTTCTGAGTTGCTTCATTTTGTCGAATTTGTTTGGTCTGTGTGTCGCTCTATATTTGCTGAACTAGCTTAAATGCGATATAAACCTTCGTATACATCTCCAATTTGGGAAAGTATTGAGAGGTTGTTTTAAATTTCCCCAGCTTACGCTATGATTAAAACAGAAGTAGTACTTAAGTTCAGTTGTCATACAGATACATTTTTTCAACTGCAAGATAACAAGTTTTAGTTTCCCGCCAAGCGGGGCAACAAAAAAGCCACCCGTTTCGGGGTGGCTTTCAACAAGGTATTTGGTATATCTTATTTTCCTTTAAACTCAGCTTTGCGTTTGCCTAAAAAAGCAGTGGTACCTTCTTTAAAATCTTCGGTAGCGAAGAAGTTGCCAAATTCAGTTACCTCCAGTTGGTTGCCGTCTTTGGTTTTGTTAAACGAGGTGTTTACACAGTCAATGATGCTCGCAATAGCCAAAGGTGCCTTGCCCGCAATTTTATTCAATATCTCTTCGCATTTGGGTAGCAATTGTTCAGGAGCTACCACGTGGTTAACCAATCCTAAACGGTGCGCTTCTGTTGCGTTAATGGCATCACCTGTCATCAACAGTTCCAGTGCACGGCCTTTGCCAATTAACTGCGGCAATCGTTGTGTGCCCGCATAACCCGGTATAATGCCCAGATTCACTTCGGGCTGCCCAAACTTGGCATTCTCTGCAGCTATGCGCATGTGGCAACACATGGCCAGTTCGCAACCTCCCCCTAAGGCAAAACCGTTTACGGCTGCAATCACCGGCTTGGGGCAATTTTCAATGGCATTCATTACGGCATGTCCATCGGCACTCATGCGTGCACCTTGTTCTACGGTAAAGTTGGCAAACTCGGCAATATCCGCACCGGCAGCAAAAGCTTTTTGTCCGGCCCCGGTAAGTATCACGCCTTTTACTTCAGCATTGGTGTAAATGCTTTCAACGGCTGTTTTAATTTCTGCTAAGGTTTCAATGTTGAGGGCATTCATCTTGCTCTCCCGGTTGATGGTAATGTAGCAGATGTTGTTTTTTATTTCAGTAACAATGTTGTTGTACATGGGAATTGTTTTTACCAGAGTCAAAAATTAAAAATTTCGGTGAGCAGCTACCCACTCTTGTATGTAACCGGCAATGTCGCCCGTGTTGGTACCCGGAGGGAAAAGTTTTCCTACGCCTGAGGTCATCAGTGACTGCAAGTCGTTATCCGGTATAATACCGCCACCGGTTAGCAATACATCCGTTAATCCTTTTGCTTTCATCAGCTCCAGCACTTTCGGAAACACGGTGTTGTGTGCTCCGGAGAGTATGCTTATGCCTATGGCATCCACGTCTTCCTGCAGGGCAGTGTTCACCACCATTTCAGGTGTTTGGCGCAGGCCGGTGTAAATTACTTCCATCCCGGCATCGCGCAGGGCGGTAGCAATTACTTTGGCTCCGCGGTCGTGCCCGTCAAGTCCTACTTTGGCCACTAATACACGTATGGGTCGTTTCATTTATTTTTCTTTAATTAATTCAAACCCGGGTTTTTTACGAATGGCTTTGCGGTAATAGCGAATGAGTGCTGCCTCATCCATTTTGTACACCACATCTTCTCCGGTATTGTCCAGCATAGTCAATCGTTTTTTTATTTTATAACAACCCACTTTGGGTAACAGCGGGCGCAACACTATTTTATCAGGGGCACTTTTTTCAGCAATGAAAACATGCCAGTATTGGCGGTTGTAATTTTTGACAGAGATAAAATAATAGTTCTCTACTTTGCTCAACACAATGGAATCGCCCATGTAGTAATGCTCAGTACTGTCAATGCGTTGTACTTCCCACCAGTTGCTGCCTAAAATAAGGCGGGTGGAGTCTTCTAAATCGGCCTTGTATTCAGTTGAAGGAATCTGTTTGTATACACCCTGAAACTCTGCGGGCACTTCGGCTAAACGTTCGCCCGGTGTGCGGTCAAAGGTGGCCAGCATACACGAGGAGAACAAACCCGTGCACAGCAGTGTGAAAAATAACAGGGCTTTTGAACTCATATGTTTATTTCGTTTACTGCACGTTGCATGCGTTGGGTTACCCGTTCCTTGCCCAGTAATTCAACCGTTTCAAAAATAGGTGCACCGGCACCCACACCTGAAATACTGAGGCGAAATACCTGCAACACGTCTTTACTTTGTAAACCTTGCGCAGCCAATACTTCATTGAACAAACGCTCGGCTTCAGCAGCCGTTAAATTATCGCATGTAGCATAGGCATCTTTTAAGGCCAGTATAAAAGCAGGGGTAGTTTCTTTCCAGCGTTTTTTAGCTACTTCGGCATCAAAGGTGGCGGGCTCCACAAAAAAGTAGCTGCCCATTTCCCACACGTCTTTGGGGAAGGTTACTTTCTCTTTCATCAGCGCACATACCTGTTCGATGTAAGTAGTTTCGGCAGTAACTCCGTTAGCGGCAAGTACAGGTTGTAACTTTTCAGCAATCAGGGAATCGGGTAGCAAACGCAGGTACTGTTGGTTGAACCACTTGGCTTTGTTTTGGTCAAACTTGGCTCCGTGTTTACTTACGCGCTCAATGCTAAAGGAATTAATCAACTCCTCTTTGCTGAACATTTCCTGGTTGTTGCCGGCATTCCAGCCCAGCAGGGCCAGCATGTTCACCACCGCTTCAGGGAAATAACCTGTTTCGCGGTAACCACTCGATACCTCCCCCGAAGCCGGATCTTTCCATTCCAACGGAAACACCGGGAAACCTAAACGGTCGCCATCGCGTTTGCTTAATTTTCCGTTGCCTTCAGGTTTTAATAAAAGCGGTAAGTGGGCAAATTGCGGCATTACCTCTTCCCAACCTAAGTAGCGATAAAGCAACACGTGCAGCGGAGCCGAGGGTAACCACTCTTCTCCACGAATAACGTGAGAGGTTTCCATCATATAATCATCCACCACATTGGCCAAATGGTAGGTAGGCATACCGTCACTTTTGAACAACACTTTGTCGTCCATTTGCGAGGTGCTCACACTTACCCATCCGCGTATCATGTCATGGAATTTTACTTCTTCTTTCTTAGGTAATTTTATACGGATAACATAGGGCTCGCCCGCTTCAATTCTGCGCTTTACCTCATCTTCCGATAGGGTAAGGGAATTTTTCATGGCCATGCGGGTAATGCTGTCGTACTGTGCACCAATGTTGGAGGCTTTTAACCGTTCGCGCATGGCTTCCAGTTCTTCCGGAGTATCAAAGGCGTAGTAGGCATGGCCTGTGGCCAGGAGTTGCTCGGCATATTTAGCATAAGTACCTTCCGCTTTGCGGTCACTTTGGCGGTAAGGAGCGTGGGCACCGTCACCAAATCCTATGCCTTCGTTGGGTTCAATGCCCAACCATTTCAGTGATTCAATAATGTATTGTTCAGCACCGGGCACAAAGCGGTTTTGGTCGGTGTCTTCAATGCGCAGTACAAAGTCGCCTCCGTTTTTGCGGGCAAATAAATAATTGTATAGTGCCGTACGAACGCCACCAATGTGTAAGGGGCCGGTGGGGCTGGGCGCAAAACGCACTCTAACTCTTCTCTCTGTCATAAGTGCGGCAAAGATAATTTTTTCCCTCATTTAACGGGAAAAATGACAAGAAAACCTTAAGCTACAATACTTTCGAAAAGGGCTACGCCATCGGTATTGAAGAGCAGCTCAGAAGCGGCACGCTCGGGGTGAGGCATCATGCCAAATACGTTGCGGTCTTGGTTGCAAATACCCGCAATGTTGTGCAAAGACCCGTTGGGGTTGGCCTCAGGTGTTACATTGCCCTCAGCATCGCAATAGCGGAACATCACCTGGTTGTTGTCGGTAATTTGTTTGATAGTGGCCTCATCTGCATAAAAGCGGCCTTCACCGTGGGCAATAGGAATTTTAAGGGCTTTGGAAGCATCAATGTTTCGGGTAATCAACAAATCGGTGTTCTCGCATTTGAGGTACACGTTGCTGCACAAAAATTTGGTATGGTCATTACGTAACAAGGCTCCGGGCAATAAACCGGCCTCGCACAAAATCTGAAATCCGTTGCAAATGCCCATCACATAGCCGCCATTTTTGGCAAACTCTTTTACACTTTGCATAATGGGCGAAAGTTGGGCAATAGCGCCTGAACGCAGGTAGTCACCGTAAGAAAAACCGCCCGGCAGCAGAATAAAATCGCATCCTTTCAAATCAGTATCCTTGTGCCAAAGCTTCTCTACCGTTTGGTTGGAATACTCCTGTAACACGTTGATGGCATCCTGATCGCAGTTGGAGCCGGGAAAAATAACTACACCGAATTTCATATTGTGAAAATTGAGTGGCAAAATTACACCTTTTATTTAATGCTTAATGTTGAATTCTTAATTTTTAATGAGGGCTTCTGGTAAATGTGATTAATCTGCGCCAATCAGCGAACCACAAGCTCAGCGAAGCTAAATTAGCGGCAAAACGCTTCGCTTGATTTTGAACGGAGTTCAACGTAGCTTATACTTAATGAGGAAATAGCCTCTAATAAATTTGTGTTAATCTGTGCAATCAGTGTCTGTTCTTCACTTAGCTCAATGTGAAGTATTCCGTTT